>NZ_BAAHSG010000078.1:0-626 GCF_054660775.1 Allocoprococcus similis | reverse complement strand
AAAAAAAAAGAAGAAAAGAAGGATAAAAAAAAAGAAGAGGAGAAGGGTGGAGGAGGAGGTAATAAAAGAAGAGAAAGAAAAGAAAAAGAGAGGAAGAGGAAGAAAAGGAAAAGAAAAGGGAGAGAGAGAGGAGAAAGGGGAGAAGGGAAAAGGAGAAAGAAGGAGAGGGGGAAGGAGAGAGGAAGAAAAGAAAAAAAAAAAAAAAAAAAAGAAAAAAAAAGGGGAGGAAGAAGGGGAAGAGGAAAAGAAGGGAAAGGAAAAGAGAAAAAAAAGAAAAGGAAAAAGAAAGAAGAAAAAAAAAAAGAAGAAAAAAAGAAAGAAAAAAGAAAAGGGGAAAAGAGAAGAAAAAAAGAGAAAAAAGAAAGAGAAGAAAGAGGAAAAAAAAAGAAAGGAAGGAAAAAGAAGAAGGAAGAGGTAAAGAGAAAAAAAAAGAAAAGGGAAAAGGAGAAAAAAAGAGAGAAAAAGAAAGAAAGAAAAAAGAAAGAAGGAAGAAAAAGAGAAGAAGAAGTGAAAGAAAAAGGAAAGAGAAAAAAGAAGAAAAGGAAGAAAAAAGAGGGAAGAGGGGAGGGGAAAAGAAGATAAGAGGAGGAAAAAGAAAAAGAAAAGGGGAGAGGAAAGGAAAACAG
>NZ_BAAHSG010000077.1:0-1087 GCF_054660775.1 Allocoprococcus similis | reverse complement strand
ATCAAAATTATTTTCCATATTTTTCATCCGCTTTATTTGTCAAATAATTTACAATCATTTTCGCTTCAATCGCAGCATATGGGATCAGAAGTAAGAAATATGTAAATGCATATTGCCCTTTACCTTCCCATATCATATGAAACAAAAATCCACCAATAAAGACTGTTCCTGGAAACCAAATAAATATATTTTTTCGTTTTCTATTAGTAATCACATACAAAAATGCCAGCCAATATACAAACGACTGCAAAACATCCAGTACTTCAATTACTATTTTTTGTAGTTTTCCACCATTTAATATGCTATCCAAATATCGAGAAATAGTAACATTCTTTTCAAACTGGTTAATCCAAATTCCTCCAAATGTAGGTTCACACCATTGAGACAGCATTTTCTTTGTATAAAACTTTATTGTATATATAGGATTTTCAGCAAAATATGTCATTCTTTCCCTAATATATTTCTGAGCCTCTTCAGCTGTTTTTTCAGAATCACAATCATTATTTAAGTATGTGTCTGCATTATATCCATTATACCAGCCTGGTGCCATACCTGTTTCTTGCATTCCCATAGCAATCCAAGCAATTTTAGGAATTCCTTTTCCTAAATACACATTTTCCTGAATACTCAACAATTTAACCGGACCAGATGTTGCTATTATATAGGAACAGATTACAATTACTGCAAAAATAATATTTTTCTTTTTTAAAGATATAATCCAATCTATGCCCAAAAAAATCAACATTGCCAATAACACAATCAAATAATTTGACTTAATCATTAGAGCTATTCCAATAAATACAGTACTTAATATCATATTGCAGACTTTATGATTTTCAAAATACTCAAATTCATAATACATAGCCATCGTTGAAAACGCACATCCCATTAAATTTCCATACAAAAAAGATGTATAAAATACCATCGGAAAAAATAATATCAAAAAAAGAATTCCTATTTTTTCCGCATGAACTGCTGTGATTTTTTTCAAAACTTTCATTAAATATATGTCAATCAATACTACAGAAACAACATTCAAAATTTGAAATGCCATATAATTATTTATACCAAAAAGGCTATATATTAT
>NZ_BAAHSG010000076.1:0-1026 GCF_054660775.1 Allocoprococcus similis | reverse complement strand
ATTATATAAAATGGCTAGATAGATAATAGTTCTAAGGGGAAGGAAAGAAATGAGAAGAGTATGGGAATATATTTACTGGCGTCTGCCAGTAGGAAAAAGGCAATTTCTTGATAAGGCAAATGATTTAGTAAAAAAAGCAGATTCATTAAGACAAATTTTAGAATCGGGAATTAAAAATAGTTATAATCATCAAAACGAGCTTTATAATCAGATGAGTGGAAAAATAGATGGATTATCAAATGAAGTGAGACATCTGCATGAGGAAAATGCTCGTTTGGAAAGAATTATTACACATTATCATAAGCAGGATATGCAGATGTTTTGGGAAGAGTATCGAAAAGATGGAGAGTCTACAGCAGATGCTCAAAAAAGATTTTTTCTTGCATTACCTAAAGCGAAGGGAGTAAGCAGAAATTTGCAACTTCTGGAGAAAGATTTACTAAGAGCTTTTGCTAGAATTTGTGAGGAGAATCAGTTATCTTATTGGCTTTATGCAGGTACTTTGTTAGGAGCAGTGAGACATAAGGGATTTATTCCATGGGATGATGATGTAGATACTTGTATGGCAAGAGAGGATATTGAAAAATTAAGAGAAATATTAAAGGACCATCAAGAATATAGACTTACAGTAAGATATGATGCATGGGGATTTTGTAAGCAGATTCGTTTTACTTATAAAGATACGACTATTCCTGTTTTTATTGATATATTTCCGTTTGACTGGATTAGTGAGGCATCATATGAAAAATGGGAAGAAAATCAGAAAATTAGAAAAGAGTTAAAAACAGAAATTACAGATGAAGGAAATCCATTGATTCAGGAATTTCGTAGGGCAGGATGTGTTGATGATGATTCGGCTATTGGAATTCAGATTGCAGAGATTTTTAATAAATATTATAAGAAACTTTATGATAAAAATATTATTTGTGCTAAAGAAGATGCAAAAGGGTGCTTATACAGTTTTGATAGTTGGAGTTATTGTAACGATAATAATTTAATATCAAAAGAGATTTTTTATCCATTACA
>NZ_BAAHSG010000075.1:0-2339 GCF_054660775.1 Allocoprococcus similis | reverse complement strand
TCCCATTCTTCATAACCACCAAAGTTGGAATACTCATAATACCAAATTTACTTGCCAGTTCTGGCTGCTCATCCACATTGATCTTTCCAACTTTGATATCAGGGCGTTCACTTGCTATCTCCTCTATGATAGGAGCCACCATACGACAAGGAGCACACCAAGGAGCCCAAAAGTCTAAAAGAACGGTTTTCTCGGAATCCATTATTTCATTCTGAAAATTATTTTTATTGATATTAATAGCAGACATTTTACAGTCCTCCTTGTTTTTTCTTTTGTGGCTTTATTATAATCTGAAATTCATTTGTTTTCTGTGATATCATCACATTATTATCATGATTAATTTTTAACTAATTTATTTTTTCATCTTATGATCTGATGGCAGTCTCACTTCTCCGGTCCTTTTCTTCATAATCGAGTTCTGTGTCTCCATCTGTGTTGGAATATAATCGCTTTCCTGCAGAAATGCACCTGCCGCCTCAGCATATGATTCATATCCAGCTGCTTTCATCCTCTTCAACATTTTTGCCAAAGCACTGTTCTTGTCTCTACTCACCTGACGTGTGCTGATGCCCAGTTCCTCTGCTGTTTCTTTAACCTGTTTTCCCATGATAAAATAATCGCTCACGATTTTCTTTTCTTTCTCTGTCAGATCGC
Organism: Allocoprococcus similis; assembly: GCF_054660775.1. NCBI lineage: Bacteria > Bacillati > Bacillota > Clostridia > Lachnospirales > Lachnospiraceae > Allocoprococcus > Allocoprococcus similis. Next base: position 1,685 of record NZ_BAAHSG010000075.1, on the reverse strand, counting down.
TGAAGAGTTCTTTAAAGAAGATCTCAGTTGTAATATCCGATGCAATGTCACGTCCACTATCTGCGATAAAGTCTGTCGCACAACCGTTTTCTGATTCTAATCCACAAAATAATACTGTATTATTTCTCTGATGCTGCTGATCAAACATATAATGTTCCTTATTATAAAAAATATTAAGAACTTCCAGCTCTTCTGCTGTAATATTAGCGTATTTCACCTTCTGATATCTGTCGTAAAATGTGTATTTTCTTTCTTCCATGATTGTTTCTCCGATTTGTCGTTTTTGTTGATTTGATTTGTGACAAATCGAAAATCATGGATATCTGGCATAATGCCTGCCTCTTCCCTGCATCTTGATATGCTCTTCCTTTCCGGCATCTACCTGTTAAAAAGGAAGCTTTTTCAAATCTGCAACCTGTTTTTGGGTATAAAAAAAGGCCATGCCCTTCCGGGCACAGCCTGACGCCTTAAAATTTGAGAAAAGAAAAACCTCCGCAAACATTACGTCTGCGAAGGTCTATTTCTCTCAGCATATCAATTCTAACATGCACGTATTTTCATTGTAATACCATTCACATGCCAGTTTACTGTCAGTTCACTGCCACTTTACTTCCACTTTTCTTCCAGTTTATTTCCTCCATCTTATTCTGTATCTTTTCCGGACGTGTAAATGCCCAGAGCATTGTTGCATACAAACGGATTGCTTTCTTACGGTTTCGATAATAAGTAGTGCTTGGCATATCATCCAGCATCAGCATCACATCTTCATTGGTATTTCCTGCTTCAAAATATCTATATTTCAAAAGCCGATAATACAGCTGTCCATTTTTTGGATAATCCCTCAAAGCTATCAGGGAATCTCTCATGATTTCCAGCAAACAGAGATTCATATCATTATTCAGAAGCTTTTCCTGGATTCTGCGTTTCTCTGCAGTCGCATCGAAATCTACCAGATCATATAACATTTCCTTCAGATGCTTCCCTTCCTCTGCATACATTTCATAATCTATATCCACAAGGTTCTTCTCAATACGGAACATTACTTTAGTATACTGACTCAGCAATAATTCCGTATTCTTATAAGCATCCTCTGCCACTTCTTCCATATTGATAAACATATCCTGTATTCTCTGCATAATTGTCCTCCTTCCCGACCGCTTCCGCAGCCAGACCAATCATTGTATTGTTTGTTCCATTCACAGTCTGTCACTGTCCTAACATCTCTTCATGCAGATTCCGCAGAAATATCCGCTGTGGGATAGCTTCTATTTCTAGCTGATCGGCAACTGTATGATCTATTGAAAGCAATCGGTTCTCACGGGAAAGGATGTATCCCCGACTGCTGATGTTCTCATCGAATATCTATCTCTCCAAAGGGGGCCCTGATTCAGGGCTCCCTTTTAGGACGCCGTTATTTACGTTCCATAAACCATTTATAATTTTCTTCATAAGTCAGATGACAGATTTTTCCACCCACCTGACAGGTATAACGATATCCGGTTCCGCCAGCTTTTCGGCTGGCACAACGCTCCGGTTTTGAAACCTTATCAATCGCATACTTACGTCCATCTTCCCAGACAAACGCTGTAGGGATCAATTCTCCTTCCCGGCTGAATACTGCCAGGACATCTACATACACTTTAGCTGTCATTACAAAACACCTGCTCTCTCCTGTTATGAAGTGA
>NZ_BAAHSG010000074.1:0-9421 GCF_054660775.1 Allocoprococcus similis | reverse complement strand
CCCATACTCTTCTCATTTCTTTCCTTCCCCTTAGAACTATTATCTATCTAGCCATTTTATATAATCTCTTTGTTTTTTCTTTTACTTCAAGTTTTGAATGCTTATAAAATGTTTTCAAATTAAATTTTTCTATAATTCTAACTGTTTCTAATGCTAATTTCTTTTTATTTTTCGGATTAAACTGAATCAAATCCGGAACAATAAAATTAATAAACCATTCAAAATAAGCTCGCCCCCATTTATTTAGAAATCCTTTTTCATTCCAAAATGCTGTTATTGTTCTAAGATTTTTCACATGCTGAACTAAACGTTTTTCCGTTTCATCATTATATTGTTGCATAAACGACCCGCTTCTATAGCATTGATAATAGTGCAGTTGATCTGAAATATACTGTACTCGTTTTGCCATAGGAACTGTTTGAAACAAAAATACAATATCCTCTCCAAATTTAATCGATTCAATAAATCGTAACTGATTATCATTTAAAAAATCTCGAGAATACGCATGATTCCAAATAAAGGGTTCACTATTAGTTTCGCCAAATAAAGATTTTTCATTCGGTTTTGGATAATATATATCTCTACTATTTAATTTCCATGCAACCCAGGCGTCCGGCTCTGGTATTTCAGGAAACGGTTTCGATCCATATACAATAATGTCTGCATAATGATTAATTCTCTCTTCATAAATTCTCTCACACGCATTAGTTGTTAAATAATCATCCGGATCTAAAAATACAATCATATCCCCTGTTGCCGCATCAATTCCAGTATTTCTTGCTGCCGCAACCCCAGCATTCTGTTTATCAATAAGTTGAATGCGCGAATCTATCTTCATCTGTTCCCGAATTATTTCATCTGAGTTATCTGTTGATCCATCATTAACACATATGATTTCAATATCCAAAAGAGTTTGACGTCTCAAACTTTCCAAACATCTACTCAAATAATCCGCCACATTATATACCGGTATAACTACCGAGATCTTCGGTCCTTTAACCATGATATACCTCCAATAATCTTCTTACAACCTAATTTAAAAGTATATACAACCCCATCATCTTTAACACTTTGAATTCCACCCAAAATCTTTCTTGGGAGAAATGTAATAAGTCTTCCTATGCGATACGAATAGGATTCTTTAATTTCCTTTAATTCTTTCATTGAATATCCCGGTTGATTGAGTGCATACTCATTATAAAAACCTATAGGATCTTCAACCATTTTTTTTACACCTTTCCACTTATATTCTTCAAAATATCGTGAATCCATTGTACCTTTTTCAAAGCATTCTTTAAATTCCTGAGCTGCTCTTTCTAAAAAGATATACTTAAATTTAGGACTAAGTCTCCCCAAATTCCACATATAAGTATCATATTTTATTCGATTACATACACATTCTAATACTCCACGATGTAAAGGATTCGTTTCCAAGAATTTATGCATCTCTTCATATTCATCACATACACAAAAAACTTTCTTCGGAGAATTTACTGAAGAATTCTCATTATCCTGACGATAATGCAAATATGCTTCCTGTAACAGCTGAACACGTTTAGCAAGACACATTACTTTAAAGCTAAAACTCGTATCCTGAAACGATGCTCCTGGTGTTTCATTAAAACGGATTTTATTTTCTCGAATAAAATCTTTTCTATAAATAGCAGACCAAATCGTTGGCTTCAAATTAAAAAATTCTACCATTTCCATCGGTGCATTAAAATCTGTAGCCGGACAGAATGTTTTTCTTGCACGTACTTTAGATACAATTTCTTCTTTTTCATTTCTTTCTTTCGGAATCGAATAATAATAGTAAAATCCTGATTTCACCACATCCAACTGATTGCTTGAAGCTACATTATACATTTCTTCAAACATCTCCGGATCCGCATAATCATCCGACTCAACAATACCGATATATTCGCCCTCTGCCATATCAAATCCACGGTTCATGGAATTTCCATAACCACTGTTTGGCTTTGTAATTACCTTTACACGTGAATCCTTGTCCATATATTCCTGGATAATCTGCGGTGATGAATCCGTTGAGCCATCATCTACACAAATAATTTCAATATCTTTTAATGTCTGATTCACAATACTGTCCAGACACTGGCGAAGATATTTTTCTACGTTATAAATTGGTACTACTACTGTTACTTTTGGTGATCCCATATGCTCCTCCTTATAAATCCATGTTTTTATCTAATTCCAGATAATGATTCCAAAAATCCTTTGACGTAAAGGTACCAAACATATCTCGGTACTGTTCACATACTTTATCATATCTCTGGTCAATATGTTTACATACTTTAAAAAATTTAATATAAGATGCTATCATTGCAATAACACTTCTTTTTGCATCTAATACATGATCTGTACTGTCTATATACAACACTTCTTTGTATCGATACAAATCATAAATATTCGGATAGGGAATTTCTGCTTTTGGCTTTCCATGTCTTGCCGGTAAAAAATGTCCATTCATCGTAGCCATTTTCCAGCTTTTTTCTATAAATGGAACACGCTCTCTTTGTTCTTTTCCATATGGACTAAGATCTTCTTCCGTCAAACCTTTGTAACCGATAAAATCTTCTTTTGATTTCATTTCATAGTTATATGCCGCCAGTTTTTTGTGAATCTCTATTCCATCCTGCTCGCTGAACCATTTTGCTCCTTTTAAGAAATCAAGTGTTCCGAGTAGATTTAAGTCCACATACTTGTAGCGATACTTTCCTATATTGCTGCTAATCTCTTTAAATAAAACCTTTTTAAATTGTTTAGCCGTAAACTTTTCATCATGAATCGCATTCAGTATTGCCAGATTTCGAATATCATAATATTCATTTGTTCCCGGACATTTATTTTCAAACGCTTCATGCCATACACAAATTCCATTCAATAAAATAAATTCTCCATTTGCGCGTAATCCATATTCAATATCATCACGATGAATAAATAACGGAAGCGGTAATTTATTTTTGTTAATAAATGTGACTGGTATGCAGGAATACCACCATCCAACATAATCATGTTCAATCTCGACTTCATTTGTAATGCATTCTGCCAATGAAGTCATATCAAAATCATGATTATGTGCAATCATATCTCCATTGTTCCATAATGCTCCGCTTTCATACTGGATACTTGGATGATCCAGTCGCATCAGAGCTCCACCAATTACATAATTATAATATTTCTTCTTTAAATGTTTTAAGAAAAGATAATTTCTTTCAATTGTTTCCGGTAATATAATTGCATCATCATCCATTAGCAGAACGTGACTTATTTTTTCTTCGCCATTTAAATATTCCAGCATGGTGCGGGTAAACCCGCCTACTCCACCCAAATTTTTATTTTTTACGACATGGATTTCTGGATTTTCGATTTTCTCTGGTTCTAACGTACCCGCATTGTCCGAAATACAAATTTTAATATGATCATACGCTTCTGCAGCCGGATTATTCAAGATTCCCTCTTTCAGGAGATTCATATTACGCTCTACATATTTTTCTCTCTTGAACGTACAGATTCCGATTCCTATACAAATATCATTCTCTTCCATACCTGTCTGATCTGTTGAAAAATCAACCTCATAAAGCACTGACTCTGACACTGCCTCAATCATAACTCCAAGCATTCCTTTCTCAGGAAGCGTAAATTCATTTGAAGTTACATATCCCGAAGCATCCGACTGGATTTCCTCGTCCAGTACACCATGTCTTTCTACATCTCCATCTTTCACCTGAAGATGATCTATTTTTACTTTTACAATTCCATTCAGCTTTAATCTAAGATAAACAGACTCAACTCCAACATATTTTTTCCACTTCAGGCATGAAAATAAATTAAAATATGTTTCCAGATTTACTTTTGCCAAAGTCTTTAACTCAACTTTTTCCTTGTCGGTCACAACATCATCAGTTGTTTTCATATAAAGCTGAGTCGTCTCTTCTGAATACGGATATAAAGCAAATTTTTGTAGTATCATATTTCTCCCATCAAACTATTCATTCATATACTCATTGGTTACTTCTTCAACCAGACCGCTTTTTCTTACCACACCTTTATCAATCCAAATTGCATGATCGCACAGCTTTCTTACAGATTTGACATCATGCGATACATATAAAAGTGTTGTTCCTCCACTGAGCATATCTTCCATTCGCTTATAACATTTTTCCTGAAACTGATAATCTCCTACAGACAAGATTTCATCAACAACCAGAATATCAGGCCTTACCATCGTAGCAATCGCAAATCCAAGTCGAGCCTGCATACCTGATGAAAAATTCTTAATCGGTACATCCAGGAAATCCCAAAGTTCCGCAAACTCAATAATCTCATCAAAATGCTCTTCCATGAATTTTCTGGAATGTCCCAGTACTGTCCCATTTAAAAACACATTTTCTCTTGCTGTCATATTCATATCAAATCCAGCACCCAGCTCAATCAATGGAGCAATTGTACCTTTCGTTGTAACAGTTCCCTTATACGGCTTTAAAATGCCACAACATGCTTTTAAAAGAGTGGATTTTCCAGAACCATTAGTTCCGATCAACCCCCACGCTTCTCCCCTCTTCACTTTCAGATTTACATCTTTTAACGCCAAAAACTCCTGAAACATCAATTCATGCTTAATCAGTTTAATCACATATTCTTTCAAATTATCGACCTTTTCAGATGCCATATTAAATCGAATCGTAAGATGATCGACATCTACAATATATTCTTCGCTCATTATCTTTTCTCCTAGATATACAAAATGAAGTTATCCTGTGTTTTCTTAAATACACTAAGTCCAATTCCCAGCATAATAAATGCCATCACCCAACAGCCGATAAAAATTCTCGGTGTTGTAAAATGTCTGTATAAAACAAGATCTCTGAAAAACTGGATATAATAATACATCGGATTGCAGTATTCTACAAGTTTTCGCAGCCAGTCCGGAAGAAGATCAATCGGATAGAACATCGGTGTTACATACATCCATGCTACAGTAATTGCATTATAAATATACTGAATATCTCTAAAGAAAACATTTGCTGCAGACAAGAAGAATCCCATTCCACACACAAAAATATAAAGTGGTATAACTACCAGCGGAAATAATAAAAAATATGGTGAAAATGGTGTTCTTGTAATCAGCATCACCAAAATCAATGCACCCATTGAAAAAATAAGATCAATCAATGAACTTGTTACTTTCGACAATGTAAAAATATATTTTGGTACATATATTTTCTTAATCAGTGCTCCATTATCCAATACTGAATACATGGACATATGGGTTGCATTATTCATAAAATCAAACAGTGCCTGTCCGGTAAGCAGATAAACCGGAAAGTTTTCTATTCCACGCTGAAACATCTGTGAAAATACAAGCGTCATTACTAACATGATCAGCAATGGATTCAAAATGCTCCATACATATCCCAGGAAACTTCTTCTGTATTTTAATTTCACATCTCTGACTACCAGTTCTCTTAATAAATCCTTATACCTAAAAAATGTATTTATCCTATCTCTTGTCACACTCATTTTTCTTCTCCATCTTAATATGAATTTCTTCGTCCTTTAAAAGCAATAACCGCTAACGGGAATGCAGCATATCGGGTTTTCCTCAAAATCAAAACAGCCAGATTACTTACTCTGTCATAAACTTCCCGGTTTTTATGATAAAAATATGCATCTAATTTCATTGCTTCTTTTCTCATACCATTCTTAAGAGGAAAACTTATATAAATCTTCATCTGACTGGTAAGAATTGTTGCTGTCAGCTCACGGATATACTCCAGATTGGCTGCCGGAGCAATCTTTTCTACTTTCTTACAATAACTGTTCAGCCGCATAAGCACACGTAAATGGTTTTTCAGATTCTTCTGCATCTTCTGAATAGACATACTCTGTCCCGGAAGTCCCAGACGATACTGATAAACCGGCTCTTCTATGAAATACACTGTCTGTACATACGGAATTGGAAACGCAATAAATTCCACATCCACATAAAAAGTGTGTTCGTCAATCTGTTCATCAGCCATTCTGAACAACTCTGTCTTCACGGTTGTCGCGTGCATATCAATAATTGTTTTACCGACTATCTCTTCAAACTGGTACAACTTATTATACTCTATTTTTTCAAATGGATGTTCCTGCCTCTTCTCCGGCATTCTGGTCGTATGATTGATCCAGGTATAATTAGATGCCACAATATCTGCATCATTCTCTTTTAACACTTTCACCAGATGAATAAAACTTCTGGTGTCTACCCAATCATCTCCATCAACTACTTTAAAATATTTTCCTTTTGCTTCACGAATACCCGTGTTAATCGTAGAGCCATGTCCCCCATTCTCTTTATTGATCAACCGGAATGTATTTTCGTATTTATCTACATATCGCTGTGCAATCTTGGCAGTATTATCACTTGAACCATCGTTCACGATCAATACTTCAATCTCATCCATGACCTCGGAATTCACAAAAGATTCCAGACAGTCTTCCAGATATGCTTCCACATTGTAACTTGGAATCGTTACTGTTAATATCTTCTCGTCCATTGTTCTCCTAACTTATATAAATAATATTTTTCTCAAAAAAAGTTGGTTTTACAGATATTTAGTTCTATCTGAATCACCAACTTTTATTTTGATTACTTGATTATTATACTACACTTTTCTTTAGATGGAAAGATTATATCAAATGCTATTATTTTTGTCAAATTTCATATTTGTTTTGCTCTTTTTACGCCATTCAAGCCAACAGCTCATGCCAAATATAGACAAAGTAACTAACGTAATTATAACTCCAATGCCCACCCATGGTACTTTATATTTTAAAACTATTTCATTGTCTCCCTTTTCTACAGGCAATACAATAAAAGTATCTGCTCCTTTCTCTATGTCCACTTTTTTTCCATTAATAGACGCACTCCATCCCCGTTCATATGGTATTGAAAGCATAACATTTCCACTCTCTTCACTTTTATACGTTAACTTTACATTTCCATCCTTAATGTTCTCGTTTCTAATTGACACTTCTTGAAGCTCTTTGGCAATCTCTTGAAATTTATCTAATCTCAAGCAATAACTAACATATTGTATATTTCCTGACAACTGCTCTCCAACTTTTTCAAGTTTTATTTTATGGCTTTCACTACTTTTTCCAATATTAAATACACCTCTGGATAACCATCCATTATAAATACAATTAGTGTTTTCATCAACTCTCAATGTTATATCCGTAATATCAGTTTTCACATAAGCATATACTATTCCGTTCACATCATTTGGCATTGTTGAAATTTCTACATTTCCATTTTCATAAGTGTCAATTACGTTATCAATTGGTTCAAATATTTCAATATGTTCTCCTAATATTTTTGAATATAAATCATTTATTTTTTCAAAAGGATTCTCTCCATCTATTTTTCCAATAATATTTTCAGATACAGGTATCACAATATTAAGTGCATATTCATTTTTATAAACACTTTTTCCATTACTTGCTCCGTATTTTTCCTGCTTTTCATATCCACTAAACTCTCTTTCCGCTAATAAATATTTTAGTCCCAACAAACTATCTATTGGCAAAATCGGCTCATCAAAGGTAGTAACATCCACATTATTATTGTATCCCATATCACTAAGAAACTGACTTACTTCAACATCATAAGCCGAACTATAGTGTGCAATACCATAATAATCATATACCATACTCTCATTTACATTTGCTGTTCCTGCTCTCTTTGTCGTTTCATCCATTCTATACCACATCGAATTATCTTTTTTAATTTTTTCTATCAACTTCTGTTCATTTGAAACATATTCTGAGTAGTTCTCAGCTTCATTTGTATATGTCGTTATCATAACGTATCTGCCATTTAAAATCAGTTCCACGATTACTAATATAAAGCTCAAATATTTATATATTTTTGATCTAGTTTCCCAAACCCAAAATACTCCATAGCTCACCATAATAAAAATAGACAACCACAAATACTTAATATCTACACTCTGCTGAATAGAATCCTCTAATAGCCAAATTCCAACTATTCCAATAATAATCTTTACTACTTTATTAAATTCCACTTTTTCTTTTCTTGTTAATCCATATGCAGCTGTATAAATTAACATTATGGTAGCTATATAACTAAATCTATAAAAATAAGACGCCGCAAATCTAAATCCATTCCAAATATTTTCTAATGGTTTAAAAAAGCATCCTGCTATCAGAAATATTAGCATTAACGCAACATATACTTTTTCATATTTTTTTATATTCTTATTTAAAAAGAATAAAACAACTGCCAAAAATATAAATTCTCCACAATATAAAACAATGTGCGTATTGTTTGCTGTATGTCCAAGCATAAAACCGCTAAAAATTTCTAAGAATTTCCCATTCGTTACAAATTGAAAAATATTTTCTTCCATTTGTCCTTTTCCTTGTAGTAAGCAATATACCACTGGAAGAAATAAGGCAGAACTAGCTAATACACCACCAATTTCCACAAAACAAAATTTAATTCCTTTTGATATTATTTTTTTCAATTGAATCTTGTTTTCTTCCTTTTCTTTTAAGCTCTCTTCCAGCAAAAAATAAAACGGAATAAATAAACAATTCATATATCCTGTATACCAATTAAAAAGAATACTTACTAATATCGTTCCAAAAAGCATCCCTTTTTTGTTTTCACGTACAAATTTATATACACCTAGCATCATAACCGGCAAAAGATATACTCCATCCAACCACATAATATTTGTCATCTGCCCTATCACATATTGCGAAAGAACAAATGACATAGTTCCTATTATAAGGTATTGTACATCAAGTTCTTTAAATCTTATCTTTAAGTAAATACTAAATGCTACTGCTATTAATACTAATTTGATAAGTGTAATCACAAAAACAAACATTTGTAAGTTTTCTGTTTTAAAAAAAACAACTAACAAATTTAATGGGGATGCTAAATAATACCCAAAAATTCCAACCGCATTTCCTCCCAATGACTTTAAAAAAGAATAACCTATATGCGCATTTCCTAATAAAACTTGTTTAAAATATGCGAAATAATCCACATACTGTATATTCAAATCCCAAATCATATTGCTTTTTGTTCCAAACGGATAAACATTAGATATTATACATAATATAATATAAATAAAAGCTGTAAGAATAATATTACACCCTATTATCCCATATGTTTTTCTTTTTTCTATTTTGTTCATAAATTCACTTTCTCCCATATGCTCTTAATTATACTTTTCACACACATAAACACAATCAAAATTAGTAAATCCACTATTGTTCTTTTTATCGCCGAATAAAATTGATGGTTTTCGATATACCATATTTTATACCAATTATATTCCATAATATGTATACATAACAAATATAATGAATTTCTACCAATATA
>NZ_BAAHSG010000073.1:0-1479 GCF_054660775.1 Allocoprococcus similis | reverse complement strand
AGATACACGTGAAGTCAATGCAAAGAGCATTATGGCAGTTATGAGCCTTGGTGTAAAAAAGGGAAATGAGGTTATCATCACAGCTGACGGTGCAGATGAAGAAGAAGCAATCGCCGAAATCCAGAAAGTATTAGAGGAGAATCTGTAGGATTATGATTACACTAAGTGGTAAAAGTGTTTTTGGTGGCGTGGCCATCGGGAAGATCGCTTTCTATAAAAGACAGGAAAAGCAGGTAAGACGGTATCATGTAGAGGATACCGAAGCAGAGGTGGCACGTTTTGAGGAGGCCCAGGAGACTGCGATTGCACAGCTCGGTGAGCTGTATGACAAGGCAATGGAAGATGTAGGAGAAGTCAATGCGGCAATCTTTGAAGTACATCAGATGATGCTGATGGATCTGGATTATGTGGATTCGATTAAGAATATTATTACCACCCAGGAAGTCAACGCAGAGTATGCCGTTGCAACGACAGGAGATAACTTCTCCCAGATGTTTGCATCTATGGATGATGCTTACATGCAGGGACGTGCAGCCGATGTAAAAGATGTATCGGACCGACTTCTCGGTATCCTTTCGGATGCCGGGGAAAGCGGTGTTGTGGCAGACGAACCGGTGATCGTGGCAGCAGATGATCTGGTGCCGAGTGAAACCGTTCAGCTCGACAAGTCCAAAGTGCTTGCTTTTGCAACCATGTACGGATCAGCAAATTCCCATACGGCAATCCTTGCAAGGACTATGAACATCCCGGCTGTTATTGGTCTGGGAGAAGGGCTTGCAAAAGAATATGACGGACATATGGCAGCCATCGACGGATTTACCGGAACCATCTACATTGATCCGGATGAAGAGACCATGAAGGCTATGACCGAAAAGCGCGAAGAAGACCGCAGGCAGAAAGCACTTCTGGAAGAATTGAAGGGCAAAGAAAATGTGACCCTGTCCGGCCAGAAGATCAATGTCTATGCGAACATCGGAAATCTTTCCGATGTGGGCGCTGTACTTAAAAATGATGCAGGAGGGATCGGGCTTTTCCGAAGCGAGTTCCTGTATCTGGAAAGCGAAGATTTCCCGACGGAAGAACAGCAGTTCCAGGTATACAAACAGGTTGCAGAAAATATGGCAGGCAAAAAGGTCATCATCCGTACCCTGGATATCGGAGCAGACAAGCAGGTGGATTACTTTGGACTGGACAAAGAAGAGAACCCGGCACTGGGATACCGGGCGATCCGTATCTGCCTGACAAGACCGGAGATCTTCAAGACACAGCTTCGTGCCCTGTACCGGGCATCTGCTTACGGACAGATCGCCATCATGTTCCCGATGATCATTTCGGTAAAAGAAGTGAAGCAGATCAAGGCGATCATAGAAGAGGTCAAAGAAGAGCTTCGTCAGGCACAGATCCCGTTCCGTGAGGATGTGGAACTGGGAATCAATATTTAGATACCGTCTGCCGTTATGATGCTGCCTCTTCTACACA
>NZ_BAAHSG010000072.1:0-6353 GCF_054660775.1 Allocoprococcus similis | reverse complement strand
CAAAAAATCTTATTCGAAAACGATATCCCATATCCTAACGAATATGATTTTTGAATAATTATTCAAGAGGGCCTGGAATTATTCCAGACCCTCAAACTCGCCCCTCAAGTTTGTCCCTCAAACCAGCCCCTCAAACTAAACCCTCAAAAACTGGCATTCTAAAAGGGCCAACCCCTCACGACTGACCCTCAATTAGTTCGGCAAACCCTCAAGAACTTTGATTATCCAGATTAAAAAGCAAGACAGAACAACTGTCCTGCCTTGCTTCATTACTAATTTTTAAATTATTTCTTCCTTATCTTCTGTATTTCTTTCTTAACACAATCGCTAATACTAATAAGATCGCTGCCATTCCAATTCCAGCAATAGGAATCATAAAGTTTGCCGTATCACCTGTCTTAACAGTTGTATTCTGTGCAGCATTTGTCGGCTGTGTATTATTTGATGTCTGGTTTGTATCTGACGGTTTCTGCTGATTTGAATTCGGCTTGTTCTGATTTTTATCTTCCGGATTCGGAGTTGGAGTCTCTCCATCTTTCTTAACCAGTCCAGCTATCGCATCCCGAAGAGTTTTTTCTGCATTATTTACTTCTTCCTGTGTTGCAACAGCATTTTCATTTATTGCAACCGCATTTTTCAAAGCATTTTCAAAAGCTGTAAAGCTTGCATCTGTATAATCGTCTTTCTTCAAAGCCTGTGCTTCTTTAATCGCCTTTCCTAATGCTTCTTTATTTACCGGCTGCGGAACTTCTTTTTTAACAAGACCGTTCATTGCATCGCGAAGAGCCTGTGCCGCACTGTCTATGTTTTCCTGTGTTGCATTATCGTCACGATCCACAGTTAACGCATTTGCCAAAGCCTGTTCCATCACTCCATAGCTTTCTTCTGTGTAAAGATCTTTTTCAATTGCCTGTGCTTCTTTGATTGCACCTTCAAGACCTGTCTTATCTACAGGCTGTGGTTTGTTCTTATCTCTAAGTACAAAAACAATCTTTTCTCCACCTGCAAATGCAGTTCCATCAATTGCGCTGATAACACCTCGCCCTTCTACTTCCGGATCCTCTGAAACTGTAAAGATAACCTGTTTATCGCATGACCACTGATCATTCGCCTGAAGACTTACAGTCATTTCTGTATCAATATCCCATACGGTAACATCATACTGAATCATTCCATTTTCATCAGATGTAAGTACCTGCGGATCTCCATTCAATACATTGAAGCTTATTCCAGGAAGAACCTTTCCATCTTCATCTTGTACATATGCACGGAATGTAACCTTATCACATGCATCTGTACTCTTTGCCAGAAGCCGGATTCCAGCCTGTGCTTCTGCTGCCGGAACATCATTGATTTTTTCCACTACAGATGTTCCGTCTTCTTTTCCAATTGTAATCTTTGTTACAGCCGGAGTTGCAATATAAGCAGAATCTTCCGGAAGATAAAGTTCATATTCTCCTGCATCTTCATATCCTGTCAGTTTCCATACGAGTGTTCCATCATTTGCGAACATTGTATTCTGTACATTATAGTACACATTATCACGAATAAATTTGATATTACTCTGCAGCTGGCTTCCATCTTCACTCGATACAGCAATTGTCAAGGTACGCATTCCCCGTACTGTCTTCAGGTTGTTCTGTGCTTCTTCCAGTACAGACAGTGCCTGATCAACATCCTGCTGTGTTGCATTTGGATTATCAAGAGCTGTCTCTGCTTCTGTGATCGCCGTCTTAAAAGCCTTATAGCTGTTTAACGTATAATCTCCCTGTTTCATATCTTTTACTTCATTAACTTTCGCCTGAAGCATACTCTTGTCTACAACCGGTACTGTTTTTTCTGTCAATATGAAAATAACTTCCTTTCCGTTACCTACATCTTCCCCATCTACTTTTGTCACTAAAGTTCCGAGTGTGCTTGATTGAATCGTAAATTCATGTTTTTCAGGCACTACAATGTATTCTTTTCCATCAAGCTGTACTGACTCATTCTTCAGCTGTACAGTCATAAGATTTGTTCCATAATCTCCGTCACTGACCGGATATTCTACAACTCCTTTAGACGCATACAGATTAAACGGATATCCCGTATCTGGAATTACTTTAAATGCAATCGAATCATTTACAGCTTCGCCCGCTTCATTTACCACTTTAATACGAATTGTATTCTTGTCTGTAACAACTGGCTTTTTGATTTCTACAAGTTTCTCTACCGCTGCTTTTAACGCTTCGATCTGTGCATCAACCTCTTCCTGCGTTGCATCTTCTTTGTCCAGAATCTTCTGTGCTTCTCCAACTGCTTTCTGATATTCAGACCATGATTCCGGCGTATAATCTGCTTCTTTCTTTAATCCGGCAATTTCCACAGCTTCTTTTAATTTTGTTTTGTCTGCTTTTACAGGTTCTGGGGTACTGCCACCGTCTTTCTTCAATACGAATGTTATTTCTCCTGCTTCTGCAAGAGCAGTATCATCAATTGATGTGATCGTTGCATTTCCAAAGCCATAGTATCCACCTGTTTTGAAACTATGTGTGTCCTCACACTTCCAATCTGCATTTTCTTTCATACCGACTGTATATGTTTTTTGAATATCTGTACTTGCATTTATCTGATGTTCAATTTTTCCGTTTGCGCTTTTAACTGTAATCGGCTCTGCATCTAAAGATGCTTTATCAATAATTTCAAATTCTACTCCATCTACGGATTTTCCTGTTTCATCTACTACCTTTGCACGGAATGTCGTTGTATCTGAAAGTACTTTATCCTCCGGTTCCGGTATAGGTGTATTGCCGCCATCTTTCTTTAATACAAAGGTAATCTCTCCTGCTTCTGCAAGGGCTTTTCCATCAATTTCCGTAATTTTTGGTGCTATTACATAATTACCATTCGTTTTATATGTATGTCGATCAGCACACACATACAGTTCTCCTTCAGCATCCTTCTGACCTTCTGCAAGTTTTACTGTAAATGTTACCATAAAATCGGCATTATCCACTTTCTGTTCAATAACACCATTTTTGCTTGTTGCATGGTATGTATCCACAAGTGGATCATCTGGTGTTATATCAAACTCAACTCCATCTACTGCCTTTCCTGCTTCATCTACTACTTTTGCACGGAATGTCGTTTCGTCAGAAAGAACTTTATTTCCCGGTTCTGGTGCTGGTGTATCACCGCCAGATTTCTTTTTCAAAGTATATGTAAGCTTAATACCACTTATATACGGAATGCCATCAATTGCATCTATTGTTCCTACCCATCCACTTCCTGATGCTGTAAAATAATGATCATCTTCCGTTTCATAGTCCGCTGTATCTGCTAAAACAATATGTGTTGTTTTACCGCCATTATAAATTCCAGTTACATTATAAGAAATAATACCATTACTGTCAGATACCATTGGATAATCATCTACTGTTCCGTCTATAACAGCATTAAATTTAACACCCTTTAACGGATTGCCATCTTCATCCATTACTTTTGCGCGGAATACTCCTTGATAGCATGAATAATCTACCTCTGTTGGTTTCTCAACCAAATCCTCCATTGCTTTTTCAAGCTCTGCATTTGCAGAATCACTCTCTGCTTTTGTCGCATCTGCATTAGCAACCACGTCTTCCGCAGTTTTAATTGCGTTCTGCAATGCATCCCATCCACTCTGATAATCATCTTCGTTTAAATCTTTTGCCTTTTGCAGATTTTCTTTCAGTTTAGAGTTGTCAGCTCTCCATTTCAACTGGCTTTCCGCATCTTTAAGAAGCTGTAATGCTGCATCTACCTGTTCCTGTGATGCATTTGCATCTGCATTGACTATTTCTGCATTTTCTAGTGCTTCTTTATATACTTTCCATGTTGCTGTTGTATAATTTGCCTGACTGTAAGAAGTCTTATAAGCAATTTCCTTTCCCAATGCAACCTTGTTTGCTTCTATCTTCAAGTCTGCTGCTGCTTTTTTTAGTTCTGCTACTGCTGCATTGTAATCTTCCTGCGTAGCATCTGCTTTGCCTGCAGTTTCCTCTGACTTGTTGATTGCCTGTGTTAATACTTCAAAGCTTGCCGGTGTATATCCCTCAGAAGTATAAGCTTTCATTTGCTCAATAACTTCTTTCAATACTGTATTGTCTGGTGTTCTTGGTTCAAATCCCGGAGTCTCTATACCAGTCCAGGTTACTGTAATCTCCTTTTCATAATCAACGCCGACCGTTTCACCATTGATCTCTTTAAAATAAGATTTTCCGTTTTCTTTGCCTACTGTAAAATTAATAACCGGATCTGCAGAATAGAGTTCCTGATAACACGGGAATAACTTCCATGTCTCTCCCTCTTCCCATGCTGCAGATGCTGGTAAATACATGATTCCTGTATATGCATCCGAATACGAATTATATCCTCCTTTGTCAGATGTATACTGGAACTTAAACGGTCTTGTAAATAAGTTACCATTTGCATCTCTAACAATCACTTTTAATGTCGTTAACTTGTCTGCTTTTTTCAATTCCGAAAGAGATTTTTCCAATTTTGACGTAACCTTTTGTACATCTTTCTTTGAAGCATCTACATCACTGAATACCTTTTGTGCTTCCGCCAAAACTTGCTGATACGCTTTGTATGTCTCTTCTGTATATTTATATTCTTCCTCAACACTTCCTGCTTTTTGTATTACTTCTTCCAGTCCAGTTTTATCCACATATTCATCTTCCGGAATCAGTACAAACTGCAATTCTTCAAGACCAGTTGCGGTTTTCCCGTTAACCGTTTCTGTCTGTATGGAACTATTGACTGTATATTCTATTTTTTCCGGATTCGAAACATACTTCACATCATCTGTATTATCTACTTCAACTACAATTTTATCATACCATGCATCAATAGATGTATGCTTCAACGTTAATATCCCATTCTTATCTGTTGTAAAAGTATACTCTGACGGCGTCGCTCCCGCATTTATTCTTTTTCTTACAAAGTTTACATTCGGAAGTGACTTGCCATTTTTATCTACAACCTTAATTTCAAGGCGGTCTAATATCGGCTGTTTTACGCCACCATTATCGTATTCCGGATAATATTCTGGTTCATCTCCTGCTTCAACTTTTGCTTTATTATTCTTAGTAGCCTCCACCTTTTTACTATCAATATATGTCTTCTGTTCATCTGTTAAAGCATCATAAGCATCCAGCGCCTTCTGTACATTATCAAGATCACCAGTTGTCATCTTGCTGATATTAAATAATTCAAAAATTTTATTTACATCAATTGCTGCAAAAAGATCTGTTTTCATTTCTGCTGTTGGCAGATAAGTCCGATCCGGATCCAGATGTGTCAGTCCTGCAAGTGCTTTTACATCTGTAATTCCGCTGTTTTTAGTAAGGTCCAGTGCTTCAAGATTTTTCAGTTGTCCAACAGGTGTTACATCTGTCAGTTTATTATCTGAAGCCAGCAGTGTCCTGAGATCTGTGAGCTTACTCATATCAGGTAATGCAGATATTTTATTTCCTGATATATTTAAATACTGTAATTTTGTTAAATCTTTAATATCATCTACGTTTTCAATCGCATTGGAAGATAAATTCAATGTAGATAATTTTTTCATATCCTTGATTGATGACACATCTTTAATCGCCCCATTCATGGACAGATCAAGCTGTGATAAATTTACCAGTGTTTTTAGTGCGCTGACATCTGTGATTCCATCCTGCTTTAAGATCAGAATATCCAGCTGCGTCAACGCAGAAAGAGGACTCAAGTCTTTGATGCTTTTTCCCTCAATCGCTGAAGTATATCCGATATCTACCATCGTCGCTGACTTTGCATACTGAATTCCCTCTAAATTTTCAATCCAGTATGGTTTTGTCCAGTCTGCGAAATCATCCGCATGACTGCATAATTCAAACGAAATGTTCCGAACAGATTTATCCCCCACCATATCTGCTGTCAGTTTTACATTGCTTTTAATCGCATTCATTGATGAACGGATTGCCCAATGGAGTAATGGGTCTTTAATAACTTCATCCTCTCCGGGAGTATATACATCTTCCTCCGCCAATCCGCCACAGCTGTCCGCTTTGGCTGTCATCCCACTTCCAAGCATTCCTGTTACAGTCAATGATAAAGCCATTAACACTGTAACAATCTTTTTCATTCTCCTCATGTCTTCCTCCTTTATGCATTTTATATGAAGATACATATAAATTATGCTTCATCATATCAATATTGTCCAATTGATATTTTCGATTTCTATTTTATTTATAGTTTTTTTGTATATATTTTTATTGATTATGATATATTCTGTAGTAAATTGTAACAATATACCTCCTTCAATTTTTCTGTAAAATATAAGGGGCTGTGAAATAAGT
>NZ_BAAHSG010000071.1:0-2048 GCF_054660775.1 Allocoprococcus similis | reverse complement strand
TGGATAATCAAAGTTCTTGAGGGTTTGCCGAACTAATTGAGGGTCAGTCGTGAGGGGTTGGCCCTTTTAGAATGCCAGTTTTTGAGGGTTTAGTTTGAGGGGCTGGTTTGAGGGACAAACTTGAGGGGCGAGTTTGAGGGTCTGGAATAATTCCAGGCCCTCTTGAATAATTATTCAAAAATCATATTCGTTAGGATATGGGATATCGTTTTCGAATAAGATTTTTTGCAGTGTTTGAATATATTTGTATTGACGTTCAATTTCAATCCAGTTGCCATGACATAGTGAGTATGCCTCTTCTAATTCATAACATGTAAGTTCATAATCTGTCCAAAGTGGACAGGAATGGTTCTTGCTAAAAGCACAATGGTTTTTCATAAATTCCTCCTAAAAATCATCCTCTTCTAAATATAGAACAGGGTTGTAATCCGTGATACCGTTTAATACAGGAACTGATCTGGTTGCATATAAAAAGCGATTTCTAAAATGCTCGAAGTTGCGGAAACCTCTGCCAAGTCGTTTTAAATCTTTAATTTTTCTGTTGATGGATTCAATAGGTCCATTTGATAATCGGCTATCATAGATTCTTCCATTACCGATTTTTTCAACCATAATAAATGAGTTGATAATGGAAGATTTATATTTCTCTAAGAGAGAAGCGAATTCACGAAATATCTCATGTCTTGATTTCCGGTATGTTTCAATCAATTTCTCCAATTCGATTTGAGCCTGCGAAGGATTACCGCCATTTCTGGCATTGAATTGAAGATAAAGTTCTTTTAGGTCTCTGAACTCTTTTAGTTTATAGTCTATGCGAAATAACGCATCTTCATAATCATATGTGTTCATGAGTGCATGGAAATGCGGATCCATACGTGGATCAGTATGATATCGAATATTTGATTGATTACATAGAATAAGCCAACGGTATTTCTGAAGCAGGTAAACTTCATCAGATGGTGGAAGAGATACCGGCACTTGCTGTTCAAGAGACAGTTTATCCTGGTATTCACGATCACGCTGACGGAACTTCTTTAATAGCTGACGAATATAATTATCAATCATACGAGTAATCCATTGAATGACATGAAATGAATCTACGACAGAAACTGCATTGGGAAAATATTTTTCCACATAAGAAATGTATGGATTATACATATCAGAGATGAGATACTTCACTGCAAAGCGTTCCTCAGTAGGGATTGAAGTGAAATAAGGCTCGGTCACATTAGAACGTCTGCTTCGTAGTAAATCGATGGGATCACCTGTGTGGAAGTCCTGGATGACAAGTGCGTATTTACAGTGCTCATCCATGTCTAAAAAGACTTCATCAATCGAAATGGCATCTGTGAGAGTTAGCCTGTCTAATTTAACATATCGATTGAAGACATCATGTGCATGAGAATCAGAAACATGAAATTTTTTTGCTATAGAAACAGAAGTTTCTAAGAGATTCCTGTAAGCATCTACGATAAGCATATCTGTAGCATTTGTTGTTCGTCGTTGCCGGTTTACGAACTTAAATGATTCGCTTGTGTCATACAGGCATTCCGGATTTGTACATCGCCATCGACGCTGCTTCAAAATAAGAACAAGAGAGTAATTATCTTGAAGAATCGGATGATTAATGGTTCTCTTCTTAATACCACGTGAATACATACGAAACCCGCAAGAAGGGCAAAAATGTGGTACAGGTGGAGTTGAAAGAGTAAGTGTTTTTGTTTGACCATGAATTTGAATATCGGTGATTTCGATATCTGTATCTTCAAGGTCGAGTAAATTTGTGATACTATTCATGTATCCTCCTTTCTGTTTTGAAGTTTCCGCAAGAACAATCATACAAAAAGAAGGAAAAAAATAAAATAGGATTGATCAGCGATAAGAACTGATTAATCCTATTTTTTATTGCTACATAGGCAGACAAGAGTCAGCCTCTCAAACCAGCCCCTCAAACCAAACCCTCAAACCAGCCCCTCAAACTTGCCCCTCAAGTTTGCCCCTCAATCTAAACCCTCAAAAAGACATCCCCTCAAAAACTTTGATTACCC
>NZ_BAAHSG010000070.1:0-1769 GCF_054660775.1 Allocoprococcus similis | reverse complement strand
CGGATATGGACAATATTGTGAAGGTAGTAGCAGATGCACTGAACGGGGTTGCTTATCACGATGATACGCAGATCGCACTGGTTCAGGCAAAGAAATGTTATTCGGCGGTAGAGGGACTGGATGTGACAGTTGAGGAGTATACCGGATAAAAGGAAGGTGGTAGCGTTGGCAAGACCGAAAAAGAGTGGTCTTTCATACTTTCCTTTGGATACTGATTTCTTTGATAACGACAGCCGGATTAAGATACTGAAGGCGAGGTACAGAGCTGACGGTATCATGATTTATGTTTATTTACTGTGTGAGATCTATAAAAACGGATACTACATACAGGTTGATGATGATTTGGAATATATTATAGCCTCGGAATTAGGGGTGAGTGTAGATAAGGTGAAGCAGGTCCTGAACTTCCTGCTAAAGAAGTCACTGTTTGATAGCAAACTCTTTAGTTCGGACAAGGTCTTGACCTCTGCCGGGATACAGAAGCGGTTTCAGCTTGCCGTAAAGGAAAGAGCAAGGAAGAACCCGATAGAAGTAGGAAGGTATTGGCTTTTAGAAAAGAAAGCCACGGAACCTTTTATTAAATGCACCCTTTTTCAAAAAAATCCCGGAAATGCATGTGGTTATTCCGGGAAAAACCCCGAAGATTCCGAGAATAAGTGCACAAAGAAAAGTAAAGTAAATAAAAAGGATATATATAAGGGCGCTTTCAGCGATTCTTCCCTTGAATCAGCTTTTCAGTTCTATCTCCTTGTCCGATCACAGAACTGGGGAGAGATCTCTGAAGAACAGGTAAATGCTTTGAGGGAAGATCTATTATCGCTGTCCTCTGATCTGGCTGAACAGAAAGCGATCCTGAATAAGGCTGCAGCTGGTGGATGGAAGAACCTGTATCCAGTTCAGAAGAGAAAGCCGAAAACAAAGAAGCAGCCAGAGAAACAGGGGAAGTTTAAGAACTTTGAAGAGCGTGAGTATGAGGACATGACAGATCTTACAAGGAAGTTGATGCAGTGATGAAAAAGAAGAATGGGAAACAGAATAAACTTTTGCGAGTTGGAAGCAGGAAGAAACGAAAGATTATTAAACGTGGGAAGTAGGAGGAATGATGATCATGCTGATAGAAAAGAATCTAAAAGAGGCATTGGCAGACTACATAAAAGGCAAACCAGTGACAGTATTATGGACAAAGGATGATGGAAGTATGGATGTTCGGTTATTGTCGGACATCCTGGACCAGGAAGAAAATCATTTTCTGGTAAATGTTCCGGCATATCACAATCCGGAATTTGCACAGGCGGTAGCTGAAATGGTAGATCAGAACAGACCAGATAACTGCAGTGTGGAAGTAGAACCGGCAGGGATAACGGAGAAGGATGGAAGCACCACCCCCCCTCACAGAGCCGGATCCGATTGTGATTCCGGCAGAAAATAAAAGGGAGAAAGCTCTGGAACTGGCGAAAGAAGGAAAAGGTGCTGCGGAGATTGCGCGGTTGATCGATGCAAAATACAGTACCGTGTATTCCTGGCTGAATCCGGATAAGTGTAAGAAACCAAAGCCGGAAAATAAGACAGCCAGTAATGCGGACCGGCACAAATGCAGGACCTGTATGTTCCGGGCAACAGGAAACACAAGGGGAGCTGGCTGTTCCTATATCGAGATAACAGGGCACAGCAGAGGATGCTCCGTGGAAGAGTGCAGCGTGTATCAAAAGGGAAATGCGGTGTCGAAGCGGAAGATGAAAAAATTTTATGAGTAGGTGACAAACTATAAA
>NZ_BAAHSG010000069.1:0-6023 GCF_054660775.1 Allocoprococcus similis | reverse complement strand
CGGCACTGGGATACCGGGCAATCCGTATCTGCCTGACAAGACCGGAGATCTTCAAGACACAGCTTCGTGCCCTGTACCGGGCATCTGCTTACGGACAGATCGCCATTATGTTCCCGATGATCATTTCGGTAAAAGAAGTGAAGCAGATCAAGGCGATCATCGAAGAGGTCAAAGAAGAGCTTCGTGAGGCACAGATCCCGTTCCGTGAGGATGTGGAACTGGGAATCATGATCGAGACACCGGCTGCCGTTATGATGAGCCGTGAGCTTGCAAAAGAAGTGGATTTCTTCAGCGTAGGAACCAACGATCTGACCCAGTACACACTGGCGATCGACCGTCAGAACCAGAAGCTGGATGCATTCTACGATCCGCACCACCCGGCAGTCCTTGCAATGATCCGCATGGCAGCCGAAAATGCCCACGCAGAAGGGAAATGGATCGGAATCTGCGGCGAACTCGGAGCAGACCTCGAACTGACTGAAGAATTCCTTGCCATGGGACTGGACGAATTATCTGTCTCTCCGGCAATGGTACTTCCGCTCAGAAAGAAGATCAGAGAGAGCAAATAAAGACTGGTTACAGATACGGTGAACAAGAACAACAAACAAGAGTCTGTTCTTCACAGATTCTGTAAAAAAATAACATCCAACAAACTAACGGGGCTAAGCACGATTCATCGTGCAACAGCCCCGTTCTGCTTTTATCCATTTTTTCCCGGAAGTCATTTCACACCCGACAGAAAACAGCTGGCAAACCCGGCATTATCTATTGGCTCCATTCCAATTTTTGTGCAATGGAGATGAGACTCAGCAATCGTGGAAGCCTCTGCTGAACACGATTGCCGCCCTCAGAGGGTCATCGGAATGCCCTGCACAAAGGAATGGAGCCAATAGATAATGCCAGATTTGCGTCCCCTTTTCAACAACATTTTTTTGACTTTCCCTACATTCTCTGCTAGGATAAAACCAGAACCAAACCACGTTTTCGGGGGAATGATATATGTACAGAGTAAGCAAGATATTGAACAATAATGGTGTGATCGCAATCAATACAGAGGATAACCAGGAATACGTCCTTCTCGGTAAAGGAATTGGCTTTGGAAAGAAGGTCAGTCAGCGTTTTGAAGTGACAGAAGATACAGCAACTTACCGCCTGACCGAACAGACAGACAGAGGATCTGCCAGATCTCTGGTGCAGGAGATGGATCCGGAATTTCTGGAGATTGCGGATGAAGTGATCCGGGAAGCAGAAAAAGTTTTCGGGAAAGTAGACCGTCGGATCATGATCCCGCTGGCAGATCATATTTCCTTTGCTGTTTCGCGAATCCGGAATCAGGAGCAGATCAGCAATCCACTGACAGATGATATCAGAGTACTTTTTCATAATGAATTTCAGGCAGCATCCGTACTCAGGGATATTTTGCAGAAGAGAATGCAGATAACGATCGATGAACATGAAATCGGATATGTGGCACTTCACATTCATTCGGCAATTGAGGATGAAAAAGTATCTGTGGCAATGCAGACGGCCCGTGCAGTGAGAGAATGTATTGAAATGATCGAAAAAGAAACAGGGGAGAAAATCGATGTGATTTCCCTTTCCTACAATCGTCTGATGAATCATATCAAATATATGGTAGCGCGTGCCCTGACAGGGGAAGATCTCCGTATCAATATGAATGATTATATAGAATCCAAATTTCCGGAAGCGTATATGACTGCGAAAAAAGTCTGTGATATGCTTGGGAAGAGTATTGGAAAAGAGCTTGATGAGATAGAAATCGGGTATCTGGCAATGCATATTGAGCGGATATACAGAGAAGAAATTAAGGCATAACAGAGGAACCGGCTTTTGTCAAAAGATTGACACTACAGGGAAAGAAATGGTATAATCGGACCAGAGTTTGAACATTAGTCTAAGGAGAAAGGTTGGTGCAGTAATGGCTACAAAAGAACAGATGGAAAAGGTAAAGGATATTGTTGTGAAGCTCCGTTATCTGGAGTGTATGGATAATATCATTTACTATGACAGATGGAATAACTGCCCGAAGGACGGATTTGATTATGAAGGGAAAGTCGGAGCATATCTGACAGAGCTTTCTAATGAGAAACTGACGAGCAAAGAGACAAAAGAGCTGGTAGAGTCACTGGAAGGAGAGACAGCTTTTGATTCCGATACAGACAAAGGTATGGTACGCTATCTGATCGGAAAGTATAAAGAAGCAGTACAGATTCCGGCAAGCCTGCAGGGGGAATTGAATCAGGCAAATGCAGATGGACAGCTGGCATGGGGAAAATGTTATGAGGCAGATGATTTTGAAAGCTTTAAGCCGGTACTGAAAAAGCAGTTTGATTTACAGGAGAAGATAGCAACAGCGATCAATCCGGATGAAAAACCGTATCAGGTCCTGGTAAACCGGTTTGATAAGGATTATCGTCTGGAAGAGATTGATGCAATTCTGGCAAAAATCAAAGATGCTGTCTGCGAAATTTTAAATGCGGTAAGAGAAGAGCAGAGTAAGATTGATGATTCCATTCTGGAATGTGAAGCAGATCATGATACGGTACTTCGTGTTGTGAAGAAAGCGCAGGAGATCCTGGGACTTGATAAAGATAAGAGCACTTTATTTGAAATCCATCATCCGGTATGTGTCTGCACCGGACCGCGTGATTCCAGACCATCCACAAACTGTGATGAGCTGATCCATGCGATTCTGGCAGTGGTTCATGAGACCGGACACGGACTTTATAATTATAATGCGAACGATGAGGTCGCAGAAAGCGGACTCTGGGGTGGAATTGAAGGCGCAATGCATGAATCCCAGTCCAGATTCTACGAGAATCATGTGGGAAGAACCAGAGAATTCTGGGAGAACCTGTACCCATATCTGCAACAGGAAGTGCCAAAATACAAAGAGATTTCTCTGGATACATTTCTTGCCGCACTCAATAAAGTAAAACCGGGACTGATCCGTCTGAAAGCGGATGAACTTACCAATACTCTGCATATCATCATCCGCTACGAAATTGAAAAAGAATATTTCGAAGGAAAACTGACAGTGGATACAATTGAAGAAGCATGGAACAGAAAATATCAGGAATATCTGGGATTTACTCCAAAGAATCATCAGGAAGGAATCCTGCAGGATGTGCACTGGGCTTCCGGATGTGTGGGATATTTCCAGGGATATGCACTTGGAGATGCTTACGCAGCACAGTTTGCTCATAAGCTTCTTACTGATTGTCCGGATGCATTTGAAAAGCTGGAAAAAGGAGACTCATCTGTAATCGGAAACTGGTTAAAAGAACATATTCACCAGTACGGACAGACCTATTCTGCGCGTGAAATGCTCGAAAAAGCAACAGGAGAAGAGTTGAATACCGATTATTATATTGAATATCTGAAAGAAAAATATTTACACTAAGCGCAGAGAGCAGGAGGATTGACCAATGAATAAAGAATTTTATGCAGGAAATCGTAAGAGCCTGTATCAGAAACTTGAAGCGGGATCTTTGGTGGTTGTATTCAGTGGACATGCACCGATCAAGACCAATGATGAGAATTATCCGTTTTTTACAAATCGTAACTTCTTGTATCTGACAGGAATCGAGCAGGAAAATATTGTACTGATGGCTTATGTCGGAGAGGGAACAATTGAAGAAACTCTGTATCTTCTTCCTCCGGATGCATTTGCAGAACGCTGGACCGGAAGACGTATAAAAGAAGAGGAAGCAGAAGAACTTTCCGGAATCACGAATTACAAATATGTGGCAGCATTCCGGAATGATCTTTCCAGACAATTATTTTCTGGCAATGTAAAGAAAGTTTATCTTGATTTTGACAAGGTTTATGAAAATACACCGGCAGTAGAAGCATACCGTCTTGGTAATTATCTGAAAGAACATGCTCCGTTTGTTGGACTTGGTAACCTTCATCCGATCATGAAGCAGCTTCGCCTGATCAAGAAACCATGCGAGATCGAGGCAATGAAGAAAGCGGAAACGATCACAAAGGCCGGAATCGAAGCAATGATGAAAGCATCTAAACCGGGAATGTACGAATACCAGTATAAAGCAGAATTTGATTATGCACTGGCTCAGAGGGGAGTGCTTTCACCAGGATTTCCGTCTATCATTTCATCGGGAAAGAACAACTTTAAAATTCATTATTATGATTATCGCGGACAGGCACAGGATGGAGATATGATCCTGAATGACGTTGGTGCTGTATGGGATTATGAGATCAACGATGTATCCAGGGCGTTTCCGTGCAATGGAAGATTTAATGACCGCCAGAAACTGCTTTATGAGTGCATTTACAATACTTCAGAATATATGTTCAGTACACTGAAACCGGGTGTACCACTTCTGGATGTGGATAAGATCATCCGTAAATATACATTTGAACAGTTAAAAGAAGCCGGAGTATGCAAAAATTTTGAAGATATTGGAACTTACATGTGGCACGGTGGAGCACATCATGTTGGATTTGATGTACATGACGTGGTAGAAGGAAGCGGACTTGCTGTACCGGGTGTTGTATTCTGTGTAGATATCGGTGTTTACCATGAAGAATGGGGCATTGGATTCCGTCTGGAAGATAACTGCCTGATCACAGAAGACGGATGTGAAAATCTGTCAAGAGCAATCCCGAGACAGATCGATGAGATTGAAGCGTTTATGGGACGCAGATAAATAGAAAACAGGAAAAGAGGGAGCTGTATAGAAAATTACGGTTCCCTTTTTCTAAAATATGGAGAGCCAGGATATGGAAAATAGAAAATCACGGAAAAGTACATTTCTTTATGTAATACTTTTAACTTTATGTGTACCACTTGCATATGTATATCTTATTCTTGTTACGAGACTGCTGGATAAAATCCCGGATGGACATATCGGATTAACGCTGGTGCTTGTGTTTCTTCCACTGCTTTTTTACTGGGGGCTTGTGGCAGTTGTGGGAATCATAAATATTGGACAGTCATTTAAATTATACAAAACGGGGAATCCGATTGAATGTGTGAACCGTATGCTGATCCATAAATATGGGCTGGTTGTCTTTTTTTGTGTGAATTTTCTGGTTTTGGTCATTTATTATTTTTTTGTAAGTATGGCAGTGCTGGTAGGAAGCCGGGGAGCCGCGATAATCTTTGCTCCGGTATTGCTGCCGTGGCTGATTGCAGCAGTTGTTTTTTCGGCTGTTGCGACATGGCTTGCTATTTTACCGGGAAGCTTTTATGGCATCCAGGTGATCCGTATGACCTATAAAAGTGGGAAAATAGGGTTTGCCGAGGCAGTTGTACATACGGTATTCCAGTTTTTCTTTCTGTTTGATGTGCTGGATGCAATGTATCTTGCAACGGGGAAATGGGGAAGAGGAAAAAAGAGTTCTGCAATTATAGGGTGTGTGTATCTGTTTGTGGTTTTTGCAACCGTATACCTGATAATTAAAATGAAATCGATGTTTTAACAAAAGTTAGCAAGAATTCTCCTTCTTCTACAGGTGGGAGATGAATTGCAGAAAAAGAATGCAGAACACTTGTTCTGTATCGTGAAGTATGGTATATTATAATCAGTCGAAAGAATAGAAAGGACTGATTATATGGATAAAATGGATCATAATGCACATTCAGTGTATTTGATGTATTATCTCTGATCATGGTTGTAAAATACCGAAGAAAAGTAATAGATGATCCGATTTCGGAACGTGCAAAAGAGATTTGGGAACGTATTGCACCTGATTATGGAATCACACTGGAAGAATGGAATCATTCAGGAGCCAAAGTTTCTGCCTGTTGACAGCGGGTGGGGCACCGATTGATGTTATCCGTAATTATATTGAGACGCAGGGAGCGAAAAAAAGATGAATATAGCTTATCGTTTTCGTATATATCCAAACAGAGAACAGGAAGTTCTGCTCGCAAAAACATTTGGCTGCTGTCGTTTTTTATATAATCAGATGTTGAATGATAAGATACGGGAATATGAAGCATCAAAAAAAATGCTGCGAAATACACCGGCGAT
>NZ_BAAHSG010000068.1:0-3678 GCF_054660775.1 Allocoprococcus similis | reverse complement strand
TCTGAAATAAATTGCAATGTTTCTTTTAATCCTTTTGCATAACGTTCACTGCCACAGACCAGTGCAATAATAGAAGCAGCTTTCTTTTTTTGTGTTACCTGAATAAAATCCAAAACTGGTGTATTATAGAGACTAAAGTCTTTTTCCAAATGAACTTTATCATAATAACTCTTTGCTGCCTTGCACATCCTCAGACAAAACTGTTCTATGTCTATACGAATATCGTTTCCGTTCTCCTGTATGTTCATACTTTCCAACTGACAAACTGACATTCCACAGTTTAGTCCAAGATGAAAGCGTATATTATTTTCATCATTCAAAAATCCTTTATTTTGATGAAGATATTCACATCGAAGCTGCCAACAGCGTTCTCCGCAAATATATGGCTTTTGATCGGATTGAGATAGTTTAAAGTAGTCCCCTGCATATTCATCAAACCAGCGAATATACTGGGTTCCCACATCACGGGTCGGATTCTTTTGCCGATCCAGCATAACCCGGCCATCTCGATAATGTTTAACAATTTCCGGGAAAGCAATACCTCCGCAAATATCTGGCAAAGTCAATGCCAATGCCAGTGCAGACTGCCATCGTCTATCTACAATATTCAGTTCTACTTCTTCAATTCGGTCCAAAAATGTAAAACTGACATCTCCCTGCATTATTTATCCCTCCCTCATATTCACAACCGTCATGTACTATAGTCAGTATATTTTTATTTATGGCATATGTCAATTATATAATTGACGCATCTAAAAAAAGTAAGTATACTATGTTCGTAAAGGAGATAACTGTTATGAGCTTCGAAAATTATTTTCCACTATGGAATGACTTAAATACAGCACAGAAAAAAGTAATTTCAGACAATTTGATTACACGGGATGTAAAAAAAGGAACGATCATTCACAACGGAAACCTGGATTGTACTGGATTATTACTGGTTAAATCCGGGCAGCTTCGAACTTACATACTTTCAGATGAAGGACGAGAAATTACACTTTACCGCCTGTTCGATATGGATATGTGTCTTTTATCCGCCTCATGTATCATGCAGTCCATTCAATTTGAAGTAACCATTGAAGCAGAAAAAGATACTGATCTTTGGATCATCCCTGCTGAAATCTATAAGGACATCATGAAGGAATCGGCTCCCGTCGCAAACTATACCAATGAATTAATGGCTAGCCGTTTTTCTGATGTCATGTGGCTGATTGAACAGATCATGTGGAAGAGTTTGGATAAGCGTGTTGCTTCATTTCTTTTAGAAGAGACCTCTATCGAAGGAACAAATGAACTGAAAATCACTCACGAAACTATCGCAAACCATCTTGGTTCCCACAGGGAAGTGATCACTCGAATGCTTCGATACTTTCAGGGCGATGGTCTCGTCAAACTCTCACGCGGCAAAATCACCATCCTTGATTCGAAAAGACTGGAAACACTACAAAGATCATAAAACTGTTTTTCTATGACATCTAAAGAATCCTCCATTTATCAGAATTGTGAAAGTCTTTCTAATAAATGGGGGATCTTTTTACGCTACAAGTAAATTATAAAATTATTGTGATTATTTTTTAATAATCCATACCACATGCATATGCCCTTTCAATCAGCGCACGGTCATTAACCACTGCATCATAGAAGCGGAATCCACCGGAGAAGTTGTATGTTTCATAACCGTTTCCTTCCAGAATACGGCTGGCAATGTAGCTGCGCAGACCACTTTGGCATATCAAGTAAACAGGCTTTCCCTTCTCAATTTCATTGATACGTTCCCTTAGTTCATCTACAGGAATATTTCTGAATCCATCCATATGCCCCCTGTTAAACTCACCTACAGTTCTCACATCCAGCAATACAACACTTTTATCTTTAGAAATCTTATCCATATCTTCCAGATGCCATTGTTTTAAGGTACCTTTTGCTATATTGTCTATCATGAATCCTGCCATATTTACAGGATCCTTGGCAGAGGAATACGGCGGTGCATATGCAAGATCCAGATCTTTCAGCTGGGTTGCCTTCAGCCCTGCATGAATTGCTGTTGCCAGCACATCAATACGTTTATCAACTCCTTCATATCCAATAATCTGAGCACCAAGCAAACGATAAGTCTCTTTTTCAAAAACCACCTTCATGGTCATCACTTTTCCACCAGGATAGTAACCGGCATGACTCATAGGAGAAAGAATTACTGTATCTACATCTAATCCTGACTTTTTGGCATTGGTTTCATTGATACCTGTAGTGGCTGCTGTCATATCAAATACTTTGATAACGGAGCTTCCCTGACTGCCCAGGTAACGGCTGTCACCACCACAAATATTATCAGCGATGATCCTGCCCTGCTTGTTGGCTGGTCCGGCCAAAGAGATCAGCGCATCATCACCCGTAACATAATGTTTTACCTGAACTGCATCACCTGCTGCATAAATATCCGGTACAGAAGTTTCCATTCTGTCATTCACTACGATACTTCCCTTGATGCCAAGTTCCAGACCAGCTTCTTTTGCTAATGCTGTGTCTGGTGTAACTCCGATTGCCAGCACCACCATATCAGCCTGAAGGGATGGATTATCTTTTAATAGAACCTCTACTCCATTGTCCTTTTCTTTAAATCCTTCTACTGTATAGCCCAGTACCAGTTTTATCCCATGCTTTCTCATTTCATTATGGATCATGGATGCCATATCCGGGTCAAATGGGTTCATCAGCTGCTTAGGCCGCTGGACAATTGTAACATCCATGCCAAGCTCCCTCAAATTTTCTGCCAGTTCCAGACCAATAAAACCGCCACCTGCCAATACAGCCGATTTTGGATGATTCTTATTTATATATTCCTTTATCCGAAAAGTGTCTTCTACAGTACGAAGTGTAAAAAGTTTATCCATACCTACTCCGGGAAGTCTCGGCTGTGTTGGCTTTGCACCTGGAGAGAGGATCAGCTTATCATAGTTTTCTTCAAATATCTCACCATTCTCTAAATTTTTCACTGAAACCGTTTTTCGTTCCGGATGTATGGAGATAACTTCATGATGAATTTTCATGTTAATACGGAATCGTTTAAAAAAACTCTCTGGTGTCTGTAGTGTAAGTTCTTCCGGGTCTGTGATCACGTCTCCGATATAATATGGAAGCCCACAATTCGCATAGGATATGTATCCGGATCTTTCAAACACAGTAATTTCTGCATGTTCATCCAATCTTCGTATTCTTGCTGCAGCTGTAGCTCCTCCGGCTACACCGCCTACGATTATTACCTTCATCTTATTTTTCCACCTTTCCTGAATAAGCAGCAATGCCACCAATATTATTTACTTTAGAATATCCCATTCGTTGCAACATCCCAGTTGCTTGACGACTTCGGGCTCCGGAATAACAGTATACAAACAGCGGTATTTCTGTATTCTTCACTACCGAAACAACATTGTTAAGTTGTTGCAATGGCACATTTTTACTTTCTGGTATATGCCCTTCCTGATATTCCTGCGGCGTACGAACATCCAGCAGAACTGCACCAGCAGTCTTTTTATATTCCTCTATCCCTTGATTAATATTCGCCTGTTTTAAAAAATCAAAAAATCCCATTAACGCACCTCCTTAAAGCATCTCTAAGATTGCCTTCTTAGGTCTTGCCCCTGAAACT
The DNA here is from genome assembly GCF_054660775.1 of Allocoprococcus similis. NCBI lineage: Bacteria > Bacillati > Bacillota > Clostridia > Lachnospirales > Lachnospiraceae > Allocoprococcus > Allocoprococcus similis. The sequence goes on along the minus strand of NZ_BAAHSG010000068.1, from coordinate 32 downwards.
TTTGTTACAATCTTCCCATTCTTCATAACCAC
>NZ_BAAHSG010000067.1:0-8153 GCF_054660775.1 Allocoprococcus similis | reverse complement strand
TGCGAAATACACCGGCGATGTATAAAAAAGCATATCCATTTTTGAAAGAAGTGGATTCCCTGGCATTTGCAAATGTGCAGCTGCATCTGGAAAAGGCATATAAGAATTTTTTCAGGGATCCAAAGATTGGCTTTCCAAAATTCAAATCAAAACACAGGAGCAGAAAAAGCTATACGACAAATGTGGTCAATGGAAATATTCAGGTAGCAGACCATCGGATAAAACTTCCGAAACTGAAATGGATCCGTATGAAAAAACATCGTGATATTCCAGAAAAATATTGCCTGAAATCTGTAACAATCAGTATGGAACCATCCGGAAAGTATTATGCAAGTTTATTATATGAAAAATCTGACTGTGAAAACCAAGCAGAAGAATTTGATTATGAAGACGCAAAGATACTTGGAATTGATTATGCAATGCATGGAATGGCTGTGTTTTCTGAAGATATACAGAGAGAAAATGAAGGATATTTCAGAAAAAGCGAGGAGCGGCTGGCAAGGGAACAGAGAAAGTTATCCCATTGCGTGAAAGGAAGCAATAATTATTACCGACAGAAAAAACGTGTTGCATTATGTCATGAAAAAATCCGAAACCAGAGGAAAGATTTTCTGCATAAACTGAGTCAAGAAATAGCAGAAGTATATGATGTTGTTGCAGTAGAAGATATTGACATGAAAGCAATGAGCCAGTGTATGCATTTTGGAAAAAGTGTCATGGACAACAGTTATGGAAAGTTCCGGGAATTGCTGGAATATAAGCTGGCATGGAGAGGAAAGAGATTGGTATGTGTAGACCGTTTTTTCCCTTCCAGTAAAAAATGCTGTAAATGTGGCAATATAAAGAAAGAACTGAAACTATCGGACAGAGTATATCTTTGTACATGTGGAAATCGGATAGATCGGGATCTGAATGCGGCAATCAATATACGTGAATAAGCACGCCGTATGTTGTTAGCAGGATAAATGGAAAGTGTCTGTATCCAGACAATGAAAATATCCCATAACTGGATAAAATGAATCGCGGGGCACGCGAGGATAGCTTGTAGATACTTGGCTCAGTAGAGCCATTGAGCAAGAAGCCCTCACTTCAAAATCTGTGATTTAAGTGGTGGGAGCATGTCACGACATATGGAAACTACAAGAGATATCTTTTGAAAATTCCTTTGAGTGAAGGTGGCACACATAATCGGAGTAATCTGATTGCGTTGTGTAAGTTGTGCCATTCACAGATTCATGCGAAACGTGGGGAGCGCTGGCATGACCGGTAGTGGGTATCAAAATCTCTGTAGACCGACTCACCATAGAACGGCGGGCGGGTGTTGTGTGTGCAGTCGAGAAATTGAATACGGGGGGATAGCAGAAAAAAGAGCGCATGAAAAAACTCTCGTTTTTTTCACACGCCCTTTGTCTTTGATGAATAAAGGTCAATTTTTTATTTAACTATTCTCACTATTATTTGATTCAGTGATTTTTTTCTTCTTTGGAGAAACCAGTTTGTGACCGGAATAAATGGACATGCCCATACAAAGCAATGAAGAATAGGCAAAGTATTTATGTGCAGTCATAGATTTTTTGATTCCAGAATAAATGCATCCCAACATACAGAAAAGTGCGCCTAAGGACCAGTATTTATGTGATTTCATGATTTGATACCTCCTTTGATTTAACTGATTCAATCATAACGCTTTTTTACGAAAATGCAAAGAAAAACTTTGAATATAGTTCTGTAGAATTAGAACTTGGTTTTGCGATTCTGTATATTTAAGATATCAACAAGTATACTAAATTCAGAACGATTATTCGTTCTGGAGGAGGTGTTACGATGGATTTGAAAGCAGTAGGACAGCGAATCAAATCAGCACGAGAAGCAAAAAATCTCACGCAAGAGGAACTGGCTGCATTAGTAAATTTAAGTCCAACACATGTGAGTGTAATAGAGAGAGGCTTGAAAGTTACAAAATTGGATACCTTTGTTGCAATTGCAAATGCATTAGATGTTTCAGCAGATACTCTTTTAATTGATGTTGTGGCACATTCAGTTACAGGTGTTACCAATGAGCTGACAGAAAAAATTGAAAAACTTCCGATCAAAGAGCAGAAAAAAATCATCAAAGTAATTCACACATTATTGGAAGAGTGATATGACAAACTGGGAAGAGCAAGTAGCTCTTCTTTTTTTGACCTTTTATTCCGCTTTAAGTTGTAAAGTGTCTTTTCATGATAATAGAAATATGCTAAATTGGTTCTATAGAACAAGGTGTAATTCTACTTATATATTGGAGGAAAATGAATGAGAGAGAAAACTATTTATGAGAAGATTGCAGAAAAGTACAACACAACACCAGAAGAGGTACGCAGAGAAATGCAGATAGCCATAGATGCAGGATTTGATAATCCTGATCCGGCTGTGCAGGAAGAATGGAAGAAAATGACACTTAAAGGAGACAGACCCACACCGGAAGAAGTAATCAATTACGCAGTAAAAAAACTAAAAGGAAAATAAAAATATGAAGAAAAAGATAATTGCATTGATTTCAGGAGCAGTGATCTTGATAATTGCTGCAGGAAGTATTTATGGGAATCTGAATCTGGTCATAAGGAAGGCGAACCGGATGTAGTTGGAACATTTTCCGTAAATCGAGATGAAAATATTACCGTGGTTGCTAACCGGGGACATATCGAGGATAAAGAAGCTTTTGCAAGAGAACTTTTGCAGATGTACAAGGATGATTCATTTTATTCGACAAAATTCTCCACAGACAGGGGATATGCGACGAGCCTTGATATGAACATCTATTTATGGAAAGAGGATATTGAAGATGGGGAATCGGTAATGACAGCCGAATATAGACCTGTAGAATACGGAAAGGACTATGATGTAGTCAATAATCCTGATAAATTTCAACTATATATAGATGGAAAAGAGATTAAATAGTAATCTCCTGAAAGAAAGCTTTTTGTCAGATTTTTTCAAAGAAAAATTAAATGATAACAATACATAGTTTTAACCATGATATTCTGAAAAATTTTATAGGAATGCTCTATTATCAAATTGACATAGGAATGTGGTAGCGTATAATTAGAATTGAATACACTGAAAAATGGAGAAATTACATGAAAGCACATAAATATTGGTCAGTAGTAGCTTTAATCACAATGATTGGAACTTTTTATACAGGATATAAAGGGTTAAAAGCAGCACACAAATACTTTGCATTTGGCTCTCTGATATGCATGATTATGGCAGTCTTTTCTGGTCATAAAATGATTTCGGGTAATAAAAGAACAAGAAAACAGGTGAAAAACACAAAAGCGGAGGAATAGTAAATGTTAGAGTTAGGAATAAAAGCACCGGATTTTGAATTGCCGGATCAGAACGGAGAAGTGCATAAATTAAGCGATTATGCAGGAAAAAAAGTGATCTTATATTTTTATCCAAAGGATAATACACCAGGATGTACGAAGCAGGCATGTGGCTTTTCTGAGCGTTATCCACAGTTTACTGAGAAGGGAGCTGTTATTCTCGGAGTAAGCAAGGACTCTGTAGCGTCTCACAAGAGATTTGAAGAAAAATACGGACTGGCATTTACGCTATTAGCAGATCCGGAGCGTAAAGTTATTGAAGCATATGATGTCTGGAAAGAAAAGAAAAATTATGGAAAAGTATCTATGGGTGTAGTAAGAACTACATATCTTATTGATGAGCAGGGAATCATTATAAAGGCAAATGATAAAGTCAAGGCGGCAGATGATCCTGAAAATATGCTTAAGGAATTGGCATAATGAAGATTATTTTATCACCTGCAAAAAAGATGATTGTAGATACCGATAACTTAGCACCGGTTGAACTGCCTGTCTATATTGATAAGACAGCAGAAGTATTAAACTGGATGAAAAGCAAATCAAAAGAAGAACTGAAAGCTATCTGGAAATGTAATGACAAGATTGCAGAGCAGAACTTTAACAGATTGGAAAATATGGATCTTTATAACAGGCTTACTCCGGCTGTTTTAGCATATGAAGGGATTGCATTTCAATATATGGCACCATCTGTGTTTGAAATCCAGCAGTTTGAGTATTTGCAAAATCATTTAAGAATCTTGTCTGCGTTTTATGGCATTTTAAAACCAATGGATGGTGTGACTCCTTATCGTCTTGAAATGCAGGCAAAGGTTGGAATTGGAGATGCAAAAAATCTGTATGAGTACTGGGGAGAATTGTTATACCGCTCAGTAATCGATGACAGTAGGATTATCATTAATCTTGCATCAAAAGAATACTCAAAAGGTATAGAAAAGTATCTGACACCACAGGACAGATATATTACGATTGTATTTTGTGAGTTATTCGGAGATAAATTGGTAACAAAAGGTACCTATGCCAAGATGGCTCGTGGTGAAATGGTCAGATTCATAGCGGAAAATAATATTGAAAATCCGGTGGAGATTCAGAAATTTGACAGACTCGGATATTCGTTTAGGTCTGATTTATCTTCAGATTCAGAATATGTATTTGAACGCAAAATATAATAGTTATTCAGGTAAAAGATGCTCAGTTTGGCAGCTTTTATAATAATGAGAATTATTACTATTTTTATTGACAACAGGATAATAGTGGTATATAATCCTTATTAAGAACTAATCCTAATAAGGAGGACGAATGACAAGTAGGAGAAATACCATTCAAAAAGATCTTGTAAGAAATACCGTATACGAAATGAGAAGACACGTTACGGCAAATGAAGTGTATGAATTTATAAAAGAAGCATATCCAACAATTGGAAAAGGAACTGTATATAGAAATCTTGATATATTGGTAGAGGAAGGTGCATTAAGAAAGGTTGAAGTTCCGGATGGACCGAACCGATTTGATTTTATATTGAAAAATCATTACTATGTAAGATGTATAAAGTGCGGTGAAATTTTTGATGTGGATATGGATCAAATACCGGATTTGCTGGAAAGAATTCATAACACTCATGGAATTGAATTTGTGGATTATGATATTTCATTTAAAGGCATTTGCCCGAAATGCAGGGAGAAGGTAAAGGAGGAACAGCATGGACAGGAAAGCAATGTATAAGTTGAGTTATGGACTGTTTATATTGACCGCTAAAGAAGCAGAAAAAGATAACGGATGCATCATTAATACAGCTATTCAGGCAGCTTCGGAACCAAACCAGTTAAGTATCTGTGTAAATAAGGCAAATTATACGCATGATATGATTCAAAGAACCGGAAAATTTACTGTATCAGTCTTAAGTCAGAAGGCACAATTTGAATTGTTCAAACATTTTGGCTTCCAATCAGGAAGAGATACTAATAAGTTTGAAGCCTTTGAGCAGTGTGCCAGGGGCACAAATGGTATTTATTATATTACAGAAGGTACAAATGCATACATTTCTGTGACAGTTACTAAAACAGAGGACTTGGGTTCACATACGATGTTTATCGGTGAGATAACCGATATGGAAGTTTTAAGCAATGTTCCTTCAGTAACATATGATTATTATCAGAATAATATTAAGCCTAAGCCACAGGAGGTTGGAAAAACAGAGGACAGTCAGACAATATGGCGTTGCAGAATTTGCGGATATGAATATGTAGGCGAGGAATTACCAGATGACTTTATATGTCCTTTGTGCAAGCACCCGGCATCAGATTTTGAAAAAGTAGTAAAGAAAACGGAGGTAAAAGAGATGGCAGAAAACAAATATGCAGGAACACAGACAGAGAAGAATTTACAGGAGGCATTTGCAGGGGAATCACAGGCAAGAAATAAGTATACATATTTTGCTTCTGTAGCGAAAAAGGAAGGTTACGAGCAGATGTCAGCATTGTTTTTAAAGACTGCAGATAATGAGAAAGAACATGCAAAGATGTGGTTCAAAGAATTAGCAGGAATTGGTGATACAAAGGCAAACCTGGTGGCAGCGGCAGAAGGCGAAAATTATGAGTGGACAGATATGTATGATGGCTTTGCTAAAACAGCTGAGGAAGAAGGATTCCCTGAGCTTGCAGCAAAATTCAGGGCAGTAGGTGAGATTGAGAAGCACCATGAGGAAAGATATCGTGCACTTCTTAAGAATATTGAAACTTCACAGGTATTTGAAAAGAGCGAAGTTAAGGTATGGGAATGCCGTAACTGTGGACATATTGTGGTAGGAACTAAGGCGCCTGAAGTATGTCCGGTATGTAATCATCCACAGAGCTATTTTGAAGTACATGAAGAGAATTATTAAGGAGACAATTGAATTATAAATTTTACACATGGAAGGAGAAAAAGGCATGGAAGTAAGGTATTATATTTGTAAGCATTGTGGAAACATTGTTGAAAAGGTAAAGGATAAGGGTGTACCTGTAATTTGTTGCGGAGAACCTATGCAGGAATTAAAAGCCGGAGTGACAGATGCTGCTGTCGAGAAGCATGTACCTGTATATACGATAGAAGGCAGTCATGTTCATGTCGTGGTCGGAGAGACAAAACATCCAATGCTTGAAGAGCATTTCATTGAGTGGATTACATTAAATACAAACCAGGGAATATACAGAAAACAGTTAAATCCAGGGCAGGAGCCGGTAGCAGATTTTTGTCTTTGCGATGGTGAACAGGTAGAAGAGGTATATGCATATTGTAACCTGCATGGATTATGGAAATGCTAAAAGCATTTATACATATTAAGGTTACAGAACAACACAAATACAACAGTAATATATGCTGTGTATTAATATATTTATAAGGAGGAACAAACTAATGAAATATGTATGTGATGTTTGCGGATGGGAATATGATGAAGAGGAAGGTTATCCTGAAGGTGGTATTGCACCAGGAACAAAGTGGGAGGACGTTCCAGAAGATTTTGAATGCCCATTATGTAATGTTGGAAAAGATCAGTTTTCAGAAGTTGAATAAAATTCTGATTATTTAAATACGGATAGATAAACAAAAACCCTGGTGCGTGTGAGCAACAGGGTTTTTTATTGCGATAGTTTGTGATGATATCACAGAAAATGGTTTACCTTTTGCTTATAATGTAACTACAAACAAAGTAAGGAGGTAGTCTAAATGAGATTAAAAGATAAAGTTGCAATCATTACTGGTGGAAGCCGTGGTATAGGATTTGCTACAGCTGATAAATTCTTGAAGGAAGGTGCTTCAGTTGTGTTGGCAGCAAGTTCACAGGAATCGGCAGATGTTGCTGTAGATAAATTAAAAGAAAAATATCCCAATGCAATAGTTGCTGGAATTAGTCCAAATCTGGCAAGCATGGAGTCTGTCAGAAAGGCTTTTAAAGAGGCAACTGAAAAATATGGATGTGTCGACATACTGGTAAATAATGCAGGGATTTCAGAAAACACCTCATTTATGGATTATACAGAGGAGACTTTTGATAAAGTCATGGATCTAAATGTAAAAGGAGTATTTAATACTACTCGTGTAGCAGCAGAATGTATGGTGGCAAGAGGCAAGGGGGTCATTCTCTCAACTTCTTCCATGGTGAGTATTTCGGGACAGCCAAGTGGGTTTGCTTATCCGGCATCGAAGTTTGCAGTAAACGGATTGACTGTATCATTAGCAAGAGAACTAGGACCTAAAGGTATTCGTGTTAATGCTGTTGCACCTGGGATTACAGAAACTGATATGATGAAGGCCGTGCCAAAGGAAGTTATCGAACCTATGATTGAAAGAATTCCATTGCGTCGTCTTGGACAGCCAGAAGATATTGCCAATGCGTTTGTGTTTCTTGCTTCAGATGAGGCGAGTTACATTACAGGTGTTATATTAAGTGTAGATGGTATGGCAAGAAGTTAAGTTAATGAGGTATGGTGATGTAATCACGGAAAATAAATGAAATTAAGACTATAATAAATCTACAAAAAGAAAAAGATAAGGAGGACTGTAAAATGTCTGCTATTAATATCAATAAAAATAATTTTCAGAACGAAGTACTGAATTCCGATAAACCCGTTCTTTTAGATTTTTGGGCATCTTGGTGTGCGCCTTGCCGTATGGTAGTACCTATTGTAGAGGAGATTGCAAGTGAGCGTAGAGATATTAAAGTTGGAAAGATTAATGTAGATGAAGAGCCTGAACTGGCAAATAAGTTCAGTATTATGAGCATTCCAACTTTAGTGGTTATGAAGAATGGGA
>NZ_BAAHSG010000066.1:0-1617 GCF_054660775.1 Allocoprococcus similis | reverse complement strand
GGATGGAGTAAAGATTTAAATTTGTATGTGGTTTTGAAGGTACATGAGAAAAGTAAGGGAGCTGTAGACCATAAGGGTTTGCAGTTTTTTTATTTTGTAATAGGAAAGACCGCCTACGGCGCTCTCTTGAATAAAGAAATGCCCGCATGAAAGCGGGCATGGCAAACAGATGATTCTGGAGTTAGAAGAGATAAAACCCTTCTTCACCGAAATCATCATCAAGATCATCCTCATTTAAGAAATAATCCATATCCAGAAGTGCATCTTCGCTCATAGAGCGAATGTCCTGAGATGTCATACCTTCTGGGGGATTTTCTATATATTTTTTGCGCAGTGTCTCGATATCAATGGTCATTGCTTCGTCCTCCTTTAAGAGGATTATAACATAAAAATGAGAAGTCATGCAGAAGAACGCTTTCCGCGAGATTTGGACATTGCTTTCTCGTACATTTCTTCAAGGGAGACACGCTTGTGGTTGTAATAAAGTTCAAGGACTTGCATGGTGTGCTTACAGCAAGGGCATTCCAAAGGATCGTATCCAAATGAGGAAAGGATGGAGAGACGCCATTGATTATAGTTACGAAAGAAAGGCTGTTTTTCTTTTGAAATTGCCCGATGAAGCTGTTTGTCTATTTTGCGATGACGAGCATAAATGCCGCCATATCGAATCATTTTGAAATGTTTTTCAGGGATATGTCGGATTAAACGTTTGATGAAATCAATTGCGGGAATTGTTTCGACCACATATTTATCATCTTCATGCCGATTATAGTGAAAAGTAACATTGTTGCCATCATAGTTATCAATTCTGGAAGTAGCAATGACAGGGCGACCGAGATAGCGACCGATATATTTAATTACGGCATTCGGGTTGCATTTGTTTGGTTTTGCATAGACATAGAAACCTTCTTTGTGATCTTTATAGCAAGCAGCTTTTATTCTTTTGAAAGAGGAACCGATTTTGTGCTCCAATTCATTTAGCAAAGCAGTGCGAAAAGCATTGCGGAGATAAGTGTAATTAAAGTGAGAGATGTTCCGCCAGAAGCCATGGTCACTGTATCCACCTTCGGAAATGAGACAATGGATATGAGGATTCCATTTGAGATCACGACCGAAAGTATGTAAAACCATAATAAATCCAGGGGTAAAGTTCTGAGATTTGTTTAGTTTGAAGAACATACGGGAAACAACACTGGAAGTGGCATGGAAGAGACAATCAAGAAGAGAACGGTCTTCCAGGAAAAAGTGGCGGAGATGCTCATCAATTGTGAAAACACAATGCCGGTGGGAAACATTTACCAGCTTAAAGGACATAGAGGTAGTGCGTTCCATAGAATACTTATTGCCGCAAGTAGGACAGAAGCGGCTGTGGCAGCGGAAAGGAACAAACTTCAGGTGATCGCAATGAGGGCAAATGTACATGGCGCCGCCAAAAGAGGGATCCCCGCAATGGAGCATCTTGTCAATATTTTCCATCTCAGATTTTCTGGGATGAAGAGTATATTTAATTTCTTCATAATAATCGGTAAAAATTCTTTGTAAGACATTCATAAGAATATTATGCAGGAAAAGTGAGGAAAAAGAAACCCCACCCCTCAAGATGAGGGCACTGAAAAA
>NZ_BAAHSG010000065.1:0-1252 GCF_054660775.1 Allocoprococcus similis | reverse complement strand
AAAATAGTCTGCAAATAAAAAGTCAAGCAGAGATTAATGAACTTTGAAAAATTTATACAGGTTGAACGTAAGACATGAAAATAAGACCACCGCGATGCGCTAGTCTGGTAGAAGTTAAAAAGTGATATTAAATAGTTTCATTATTCGACAAGTTGGATAGATATTCTCTTACCCGACCATAATAAATCCGGAGAAATTTGTTTGCCCCGGCAGTCATATAAACATAATAAGGTTTGCCTTCGGATCGTTTTTTATCCATAAAGGCATAAACAGGATCATCCACTGGAGATCGTTTGATAAGACTGTCCATGATCTGAAAAAGAGCTTTACGCAGGTAGGGAGACCCCTTTTTAGAGGTTCGCACACTGTTCTGTATGTGCTTTCCAGAATCATTTTTACCGGGATCAACACCTGCAAAAGCAGTAAGGGCTTCCCGGTGTGTAAAACGGGAAACATCCCCAATCTCAGCGATAAGCTGCGGACCAAGGGTTGCCCCTACACCGTTCATATCCATAACAACCGGATATTCCGGAAGTGTGGATGCAAGCTCATTCATTTTTGAACGGAGCGATTCTACTGTTTTCGAAGCAGTGTTTAGTAATGCTACTGCCTGCCATATCAACATTTTTGTGATGTCATCCTTTGGAAATACGGCAATCAGATCAGAGGAAATCTGATAAATTTTCGCTGCTTTCTCTGCACTGAAGTTATAGTTTTTACGTTTGCACCAATTCTGGTAATGCTCCGTAAAGGCATTTAATGACTTGGAGCGGACGCAATCGACATGCCAGTAGGTATGAATGAAATCTACCCATTTTTGGCTGCCGTCATTGCGGGCAGGACTGTCAAAGAAATCATTGGCTCCCGGATAAGTCTGGTCGATCAGTGCAATGAGATTGTTTTTCATTGCAGTTTTCTGAGCCATATAGAATCCAAATTGTCGGTTCATAGTTTTTAGTTGGTTACGTGTTTTATCCATGATTCCATATTGCTTCAGTTTAGCCCAACGGTCAAGAGTATAACGTGCGATTTTTTTAGAATCTGCTTTATCTGTTTTGGGTGTGCGGAGGGAATCATCACCGAAATCTCTGATCAGGATAGGATTTACGGCACTGACAAAGATACCGGCATCAGAAAGCCATGTGGCAACCGGTTCATAGTATCTGCCGGTATGCTCCATGCAGACTTTGGTTTCGCCTTCAAGGCTTTTGATCTGTTTGATCAGGTCGTTTATGGCAGACTGGGAATGAGG
>NZ_BAAHSG010000064.1:0-1639 GCF_054660775.1 Allocoprococcus similis | reverse complement strand
TTTTTTATGGTCTGGCGGCCACCTGCTCTCCCACACCGTCTCCAGTGCAGTACCATCGGCCGGTCAGGTCTTAACCATCGTGTTCGAGATGGGAACGGGTGTGTCCCCTGACCGCATCGCCACCAGAAATATTGAGTTCTTAGCGAAGTCCTTTTGAGCTTAGAACTCAAATTGTTCTTTGAGCTCTGCGAAAAGAATTTCCTTTATTGATAACTCAACAATAGACAACTTTCCTTACTTCTTCTTCCTTAGAAAGGAGGTGATCCAGCCGCACCTTCCGATACGGCTACCTTGTTACGACTTCACCCCAGTTATCGGTCCCACCTTCGGCAGCTCTCTCCTTACGGTTGAGTCACTGACTTCGGGCGTTACCAACTCCCATGGTGTGACGGGCGGTGTGTACAAGACCCGGGAACGTATTCACCGCGACATGCTGATTCGCGATTACTAGCGATTCCAGCTTCATGTAGTCGAGTTGCAGACTACAATCCGAACTGAGACGTTATTTTTGAGATTTGCTTACCCTCGCAGGTTTGCTTCCCTTTGTTTACGCCATTGTAGCACGTGTGTAGCCCTGCTCATAAGGGGCATGATGATTTGACGTCATCCCCACCTTCCTCCAGGTTATCCCTGGCAGTCTCTCCAGAGTGCCCACCCGAAATGCTGGCTACTGAAGATAAGGGTTGCGCTCGTTGCGGGACTTAACCCAACATCTCACGACACGAGCTGACGACAACCATGCACCACCTGTCACCGGTGTTCCGAAGAAAAGGCATCATTACATGCCGGTCACCGGGATGTCAAGAGCAGGTAAGGTTCTTCGCGTTGCTTCGAATTAAACCACATGCTCCACCGCTTGTGCGGGTCCCCGTCAATTCCTTTGAGTTTCATTCTTGCGAACGTACTCCCCAGGTGGACTACTTATTGCGTTTGCTGCGGCACCGAAGAGCTTTGCTCCCCGACACCTAGTAGTCATCGTTTACGGCGTGGACTACCAGGGTATCTAATCCTGTTTGCTCCCCACGCTTTCGAGCCTCAACGTCAGTCATCGTCCAGTAAGCCGCCTTCGCCACTGGTGTTCCTCCCAATATCTACGCATTTCACCGCTACACTGGGAATTCCACTTACCTCTCCGACACTCTAGCTGCATAGTTTCCAAAGCAGTCCCGGGGTTGAGCCCCGGGCTTTCACTTCAGACTTACACAGCCGTCTACGCTCCCTTTACACCCAGTAAATCCGGATAACGCTTGCACCATACGTATTACCGCGGCTGCTGGCACGTATTTAGCCGGTGCTTCTTAGTCAGGTACCGTCATTTTCTTCCCTGCTGATAGAGCTTTACATACCGAAATACTTCTTCGCTCACGCGGCGTCGCTGCATCAGGGTTTCCCCCATTGTGCAATATTCCCCACTGCTGCCTCCCGTAGGAGTTTGGGCCGTGTCTCAGTCCCAATGTGGCCGGTCACCCTCTCAGGTCGGCTACTGATCGTCGGCTTGGTAGGCCGTTACCCCACCAACTACCTAATCAGACGCGGGTCCATCTCATACCACCGGAGTTTTTCCCACCAGGTCATGCGACCCTGTGGTCTTATGCGGTATTAGCAGTCATTTCTAACTGTTATCCCCCTGTATGAGGCA
>NZ_BAAHSG010000063.1:0-24732 GCF_054660775.1 Allocoprococcus similis | reverse complement strand
TACGAGGATGAAGATGATTTCGAGGATTTCGAGGATGACGAGGATGACGACGAAGATGACTACCAGATCGATGATGAATTAGATGAAGATCATAAAGAGGATTTTGATTTTGAAAAAGAATCTGATCTCGATGATAATGATTCTGACGAAGATGATAGTGATTTTGCAGACCTTGATTCCTTTGAAGATGAAGAAGAATTAGATAGCAGTGACGATTATCTTGATCTTGAATTTGACGAGGAACCGACTCCTGCTCCTGAACCAAAGAAAGAAACTTCAAAATCAGAGCCAACTCCGGATATTGACGAAGTTCTTGAAATCGAAGAACCGTCAGAAGATGAGATCACCGAACGCATGGGTAAATTCGATACCGGATTCGTTGTACAGGGACGTTACGATCTGAGTGCTACAAGTGAGATTGGACTGAAGCTTGGACTTACTGAAGAGCAGAAGCAGCTGTTCTCTTACTTCGTACCGATCCGTGGTGTCAGCGAACAGCTTGTCGAAGTCCTTGATAACGACAAACGTTGCCGTAACCGTTATGGAACTTCCCGCACAGGCAACATCCTGATCCTTGGCCGCAAGGGAAGCGGAAAAACAGTCCTCGCAGTTGATATTGTAAAAGCAATCCAGAAGCAGCGCAGACTCAAACAGGGTAAAGTTGCAATCGTAACCGGTGATTCTCTGAACAAAAAGGACATCGGAAGTATCATCGATAAGCTGAACGGTGGCGCACTGATCATCGAAAAAGCTTCCAAGATGAATGACAGAACCATCCGCGAACTGAATGACATGATGGATGAACAGACCGGCGAACTTCTCTTCCTTCTGGAAGACCAGAAGAAACCGCTGGAAAGAATGTTTGCATCCCATCGCGAATTCAAACGTAAATTTACTTCCAGACTGGAACTTCCGGTATTCATCAATGATGAACTGGTTACATTCGGTCAGACCTATGCTAAGGAAAACGGATACCGTATCGATGAAATGGGAATCCTTGCATTATACAGCCGGATCGATATGATGCAGAGAGAAGATCATGCAGTTACTGTTGCAGAAGTAAAAGAGATCATGGATGAAGCAATTTTACATTCTCAGAAAGCAAATGTAAAACATCTTGTGAAACGGGTATTTGGAAGAAGCACTGATAATTCAGACCACATCATCCTGAAAGAAGAAGATTTTAAAGCATAAGATTTCTACAAAGAACGCGCTTCCGGCGCGTTCTTTTGTATATGCAGACAAAACCGGTAACTGTAAACAAAGAGTTTTAGACATCTTATATAAGAAATGTATAAATTGTCCAAAACTCTTTCTTTTTATCGCTATTTCTAGTATAATATTTCTAAATATCTTTGATAGAAGGTGAATGGGATGGCAGTAAAAAAAACAACAGCAAAACAGACCACTACGACCCGCAAGACAGCCGTAAAAAAATCTGCTGTAAAAAAACCGGCAGCTGCTAAAACTGCTGCTAAAAAGTCTACAGCTAAAAAGTCTGTAAAAACTGTAACAAAAGATAAACCGGCTGATTATAGAATCGGCGAATTAGATCAATATTTATTCGGACAGGGAACCCATTATGAAATCTATAAAAAAATGGGTGCACATTTTGTAAAGGATGGTAAAAAATCCGGCGTATATTTCGCAGTATGGGCTCCGCACGCCAAATCTGTTGCCGTAATCGGTGAATTCAACGGCTGGAGTGAAGATGCAAACGTTATGAAGCGTCAGGAACCGCTTGGAATCTATACCGCATTTGTTCCGGAAGCACAGCTCGGACAGCTTTACAAGTACTGTATCGAGACACAGACCGGGGATAAGCTTTACAAAGCTGATCCATTTGCGAACAGTGCGGAGTTGAGACCGGGAACTGCCTCAAGGATTGCTGATATCTCCCATTTAAAATGGAGTGACAGTGTCTGGATGAAGCACCGGGCAGAATGGGATTTCCATTCCTCACCGATTTCCATTTATGAAGCACATATCGGTTCCTGGATGCGCCATCCGGGACGTGAAGATGAGGGGTTCTACAGCTACCGTGAATTTGCGCATGCAGCTACAGACTACATAAAAAAGATGGGGTATACTCATATCGAGCTGATGGGAATTTCAGAATACCCGTTTGACGGCTCCTGGGGATATCAGGTGACCGGATATTATGCTCCGACCTCCCGTTATGGTACGCCGGAAGATTTCGCATATATGATCAATTATTTCCATAAGAATAAGATTGGCGTAATCCTTGACTGGGTACCGGCACATTTTCCACGCGATGCACACGGACTCGCTGATTTTGACGGCACAGCTACCTTTGAATATGCAGATCCGAAGAAGGGTGAACATCCGGACTGGGGAACCAAGATCTTCGATTATGGCAAAGCAGAGGTTAAGAATTTCCTGATCGCCAACGCACTGTTCTGGATCGAACATTATCACATCGATGGTCTCCGCGTAGATGCTGTTGCTTCCATGCTGTATCTTGATTACGGTAAAGAAGACGGTCAGTGGATCGCCAACAAATACGGCAGCAATGAGAACCTGGAAGCAATCGAATTTTTCAAGCATCTGAATTCCGTTACTACCGGACGTAACCCTGGTGCACTGATGATCGCAGAAGAATCCACCGCATGGCCAAAAGTAACAGGAAAACCGGAAGATGACGGCCTTGGCTTCAGCATGAAGTGGAACATGGGATGGATGCATGACTTTACCGAATATATGAAGCTGGATCCATATTTCCGCAAAGGAGACCACTATGGTATGACCTTTGCATTAACCTATGCATACAGTGAGAATTATATTCTTGTATTATCACACGATGAGGTTGTCCATCTCAAGTGTTCGATGTTAAATAAGATGCCTGGTCTCGGCTTTGAGAAATTTGCCAACCTGAAAGTCGGATATGCTTTCATGATGGGACATCCTGGCAAGAAGCTTCTTTTCATGGGACAGGATTTCGGACAGCTCCGCGAGTGGAGCGAGGCGCGTGAGCTTGACTGGTATCTCCTGGCAGAGCCGGAGCATCAGGCGCTCCAGAATTTCTACCGTGACCTGCTGCATCTTTACACACACAACAAAGCCATGTATGAACAGGATACCTGCATGGAAGGCTTTGAGTGGGTTAATGCAGATGACAGCTCACGAAGTATTTACAGCTTCATCCGTCATTCAAAGGGCGCAAAAAAGAATCTTTTATTCGTATGTAACTTCACACCGATCGAAAGACCGGAATACCGTGTCGGTGTACCGCGCGGCAAACAGTACCGCCTGGTACTGAACAGTGATGAATTACAGTATGGCGGAACCGGAAAAGCCCGCCCGGCAGTATACAAAGCAAAGAAACAGGAATGCGACGGAAGACCTTATTCATTCGGTTATGATCTTCCGGCATACGGCGTTGCTGTATTCGAATTTTAACATAGCAAGTCAGATAATCTGCGCAAAATATCCATTATACGAATAATTGATTCCACCAATTATTTTCTTAACATTTCCCGGATTCGTTCTTCCAGAGTTTCTTCTGGAAGAACTCCGGTTGTATATCCACAGATTTTTCCATCTCTGTACACCACAAACGTCGGTACGATCTCAATTCCTATATACTCCGCAATCTCTTTCGATATATCGATATCAATCTTATAAAAGATCCATTTCCCCCGATAACGGCCGGCAAGCCTTTCCACAACAGGATACATCATTCCGCACTTTGGGCACCATGATGCATAAAACTCCACAACCACCGGCAGCTTCTGCCTTCCGACTGCATTTTCATAATCTTTCGTGATCAATGCGATACCCATACACTTCCCTCATTTCTGCCATCTTAAGCTATGTAAAAAAAGACCGGCTTTAGTGGCATCCGCATTTCGGATTTAAGATCCGGTAAACCTCCTGAAAAGAATTTCTGAAACAGATCAGCTTTTTATTAAATCCCGGATTCTTATAGCAAAACCCCCGCATACAATTCTGAAAATGATGCTTTTTCCGCATATCTGTTCATCCCTGACTTTCTCTTTCTACAATATATGCAAAAAGACAGCCGATGTGCGGATTGCTCCGTATCGGCTGTCTTATGTGTCTTCTATTCAATTGTCTTACTGGCGCATTGCGATCAGCTTGTGGATCGGATGTCCCTGTGCTGAGAATTTCTCCTCGTACTCCGTCATGACATTGCCTCTGCTGAGTGTCGGATCATTGTGAAGATCATAGGTCTTCGCCAGAAGTACCCAGCCTGCCAGCTCCACCTGCTCCAGTGAAAAGTCAAACAGCTCTCTGTTGTCTGTCTTAAATTCAACGACTCCGTCAAAAGCAAGGATCTTGTCATACCGCTCGAAAAACTGCTTGGAAGTAAGTCTGCGCTTTGCATGACGTGCTTTCGGCCACGGGTCTGAAAAATTCAGATAAATCTTGTCAATCTCTCCGACAGCAAAAACCTCCGGCAGATTTGTCGCATCCATACAGATAAAACGAATATTGTTGACATCCTTGTATTCCTCGTCATTATCAAAGCGTTCCAGCGCCCGAAGCAGTACGCTTGAATAACGTTCGATACCGATATAGTTGATGGATGGATTCTCCTTTGCAAGTGTCAGAAGAAACTGTCCTTTTCCCATCCCGATCTCAATATGGATCGGATTCTCCGGATTCTGAAAAGTCTCTTTCCAGGTGCCGCGATATCTGGTCTCATTTTTAATTACAAGGGGATGAGCTGTCAGATAAGCATCTGCTCCCGGTACATTTCTTAACCTCATATATCTTTCTCTTCCTTTAGTGAAAATATGTATAACCTTATTTATTTTATACTATTCTGAAATATTTGAAAACCCAAAAATACATTTTATAAGTTTTGTATAAAATATTCTTATGATATTCTCTTGTTTTTTAGTAGAATTTTCTAATTTAAAGTAGTAGAATATGTATGCATTATTAAAAATGTATAAATAATTTCTAAGAAAGGAGTCGGACAATGGATCATATTGTTAAAAAGCTCTCCGAAATCGAACACGCAGCCGAAGCTGTTGTGGAACACGCGGAACTGGAGAAATCAGAACTGGAAGAACGCATTCAAAATGAACGCAATCTGTTTGACAAACAACTTGAAGATCACACCCAAAAGGAGCTGAACGATATCCACAAAGGATTAAAACGTCAGATGGATGAGATTCTTGCAAGGCAGAACCGCAAGAACCAGACAGCGATCGAAGAACTTAAAAAAGATTTTGAAGAAAAGCATACGGCATATGCCGAAAAAATTGTCAGACGTATCATAGAGGGATAGCATATGGGAAATTTACTTGCATACAGTGGCATCGTAACAAAAGTACGCGCCATGCAGGCGAAACTGCTCACTGATGAAGATTTCCGGAACATCGCCGCATTTCATACAGTAACCGAAGTTGCTGCTTATCTCAAAGAACATCCCGGATATCGGAATGTCCTTGCAGATATGGACGAAAACCGTCTTCACCGCGGCGAGATCGAGAAACTTCTTGTGCAGTCACTTTACAGTGATTATACACGCCTGTACCGTTTTTCCGGAATGGATCAGAAAAAATTCCTGGAGCTTTATCTGAAGCGCTACGAGATGAATCTGATCAACTACTGTCTGCGTATTGTATTCAACCACTATCAGAAGCCTTTTGATCTGGATCACAAGAAAATATTCTTCGACAAATATTCGGATCTCTCCATCGATAAACTGATCACTTCGGGGAATATCGGTGAGCTGGTGGAAAATTTAAAGGGCACAGAATACTATGCGCCGTTAAAACGTCTGGAAAATGCGGAGAACCCAACCCTTTTTGATTACGATCTGGCACTGAATCTGTACTATTTTACAACTATGTGGAAGAAACGTAAAAAGATTCTGAAGCATAAGGAACTGGAAATTTTCACCAGAGATGCCGGAGCAAAGATCGACCTGCTGAACCTGCAGTGGATCTACCGTGCAAAAAAATATTACAACATGCTTCCGCCGGATATCTCTACACTGCTGATCCCGGTACACTACCGGATCCATGTAGATCAGCTGAAGGATCTTGTGGAAGCACCGTCTGTCGATGAATTTTTAAAGCTGGTTACCAGAACGCCTTATCTGCGTCACACCGATACTCAGACACCAGCGTCCATCGAGACGATTTACAAAGACTGCCTGTACCGTCTCTACCTGGCAGACAGAAGAAGTAACCCTTATTCCATCGCAACCGTGAATACCTATCTTTTTCTGAAAGAGGAGGAGCTTGATAAGCTTACAACTGTGCTCGAATGTGTTCGCTATGGACTTCCTGCACGTGAGACATTAACTTATATAGGAGGAACAGCGAAATGATTGTTAAGATGAAGTTCCTGAGCATTACCGGACCACGCGCCGACATCGACCGCATGACAAACCGGTATCTTTCCAAATATGAGATGCAGCTTGAAAATGCACTCACGGAGCTCAAGACAGTAGATAATCTGATGCCATTTCTTGAAATGAACCCTTACCGTGATCCACTCGCTAAAGTGACACAGTTTCTGGGATATATGAAAGACATGACAGCAGAGCCATCCTTTGATCAGAGCGAAGATGAAATCCTTGAGATGATCCGCTCCATCAATCATGACTACATGGATCTGCAGCAGCAAAAAGAAGAACTGAAAAGAAAGAGAGAGAATATCCAGACACGTATGAAAGTCCTGGAACCTTTTACTTCTCTGGACTTTGACCTGCATGAGATCATGCAGTACAAATACATCCGTACAAGGTTTGGAAAAATCAATGTGGATTATTATCACCGGCTGGAAAAAGCGCTTCTTGAAGACATCGATGCATTATTCCTGGAAGGCTCCAGAGATGCCTCTTATGTCTATGGCGTTTATTTTGTATCT
The DNA here is from genome assembly GCF_054660775.1 of Allocoprococcus similis. Classification (NCBI taxonomy): domain Bacteria; kingdom Bacillati; phylum Bacillota; class Clostridia; order Lachnospirales; family Lachnospiraceae; genus Allocoprococcus; species Allocoprococcus similis. The sequence continues at coordinate 17,859 of NZ_BAAHSG010000063.1, read as the reverse complement.
GATACCAATGCCGGAAAAGTAGATTCTATCATGCGTTCTCTTCACTTTGAAAAAGTAGATCTTCAGGAGGACTTTGGCGGAACCCCGCTGGAAGCTTACCGAAGCCTGGATAAAGAAGTCCAGAATCTGACCGATGAAATCCAGGCAGTGAAGGATAAACGTCAGGAGATGTTCCGCAAGAACGCTTCCAGACTACTCGGTGCAAGAATTCAGCTGGAACGTTTTTCCGATAACTTTGATATCCGTAAATTTGCAGCACGAACCGAGACAGACGAGCAGGAAGAATACTATATTCTCTGCGGCTGGATGTCGGAAGAAGATGCCAATGCATTTATCAAAGAGGCTCAGGGAGACGACAAAGTTTATATCGTAGTAGAAGAGGACCGGGAACAGTATTTCGGAGAACCTCCTACCAAGCTTGAGAATCCAAAGCTTTTCAAACCATTTGAAATGTTCATCAAGATGTACGGACTTCCTAAGAGCGGTGAAATGGATCCGACCATTTTTGTAGGTATCATGTACAGCTTTATCTTCGGCGCCATGTTCGGAGATGTCGGTCAGGGGCTGCTGCTCTTTATCGGCGGTGCGATCCTGTATTTCACAAAGAAAATGAACCTTGCCGGAATCGTATCACTTGCCGGAATCTTCTCCACCTTCTTTGGATTTATGTTTGGAAGTGTGTTTGGATTTGAAGATATTATTAAAGCCAGATGGATCCGGCCGATCAACCACATGACAACCTTACCGTTTATCGGAAAACTGAATACAGTATTTATCGTATCGATCGCTTTTGGTATGGGAATCATCCTTATTTCTATGATCTTCCATATCATCAACGGCATCCGTGCCAAGGATATGGAAGCGACCTGGTTTGATGCAAACGGCGTGGCAGGACTGGTATTCTACGGGGCAGCTGTTACCTGTATCGTTCTTTTCATGACAGGTCATTCTCTGCCGGGCGGAATCGTTCTCGCAGTGATGTTCGGTGTTCCGCTTCTTCTGATCGCACTGAAGGAGCCGCTGACGAACAAGATCAAAAAGAAAACCGAAAAAATGGAACAGAGCAAAGCAATGTTTGTCACCCAGGCATTCTTTGAATTATTTGAAACCCTGCTCAGCTATTTTTCAAATACGCTTTCCTTTATCCGTATCGGTGCATTCGCAGTCAGCCACGCTTCCATCATGGAAGTTGTACTGATGCTTGCCGGTGCCGAAAGCGGGCATATCAACTGGGTAGTGATCGTACTCGGCAACCTGTTTGTATGTGGATTCGAAGGACTGATCGTTGGAATCCAGGTTCTGAGACTTGTCTATTACGAAATGTTCAGCCGCTTCTACAAAGGCAGCGGCCGCGAATTTAAACCTTATACAGGTACTGCAAAAAATTAGTTTTTCATTTTAGGAGGAAATTATCATGACTTTAGCAACTAAACTTATTCTCATTGCCGCACTGGTTTTAAGCATTTTCATTCCATTCGGATATTATCTGCTCGGAGAAAAAAATAAAGGACGTTATAAATGCGCTCTTGCCTTCAATGTTCTTTCTTACTTTGGAACCTTCCTTGTAGCCGGAATCATGCTTTTTGGAAGTGTACCGGTACATGCAGCAGACGCCGCAGCCTCAGGCGCAGGTCTTTCAACCGGTCTTGGTTACATTGCAGCAGCTCTTGTTACCGGTCTTTCCTGCATCGGTGGTGGTATTGCCGTAGCAAGTGCAGCAAGCGCAGCCCTTGGAGCTATCAGCGAGGATTCCAGCGTCCTTGGTAAATCCCTTATCTTCGTAGGTCTTGCAGAAGGTGTATGCCTGTACGGTCTTATCATCTCCTTCATGATCATCAGCAGACTGTAATCATGAAGATGTATCTGATCAGTGACAACGTGGATACTTATACCGGAATGCGGCTTGCCGGCGTGGACGGTATCGTAGTTCATGAAAAGCAGGAACTGCGTGATGCGCTGGAAACTGCCATGAACGACAAGTCGATCGGTATCGTTCTTCTGACGGAACGCTTTGGAAGAGAATTTCCGGATCTCATCGATGAGATCAAGTTAAAAAGAAAGATGCCTCTTCTGATCGAAATTCCGGACAGACACGGAACAGGACGTAAAAAGGATTTCATTACCTCATACGTCAATGAAGCGATTGGACTGAAACTTTAACTAGAAAGGCATAGAAGGTGAGACAATGACGCTTGAAGAGAAAATAGCGCATTTACAGGAAACGGTCATGACTGAAGCCCGTTCTGAAGGAAATGCGATCATTGACAATCACAAAAAAGCGCTTGAATCTTTATTTGAAAAACATAAAAAAGAAGCAACTGCCCAGTCTGAGGTCCGCATCAAATCCGAGACCTTAAGAGCCAGAAGACAGGTAAATCAGGCCGCTGCCAAAGCTGAAACGGAGCTGAAAAGAGCGCTTGGCAAAACACAGAATGAATTAAAGGTCCGGCTTTTCGATGAAGTAAATGCTCTTCTGACTGATTTTACACAAACCGATGAATACATGGATTATCTTTGCAGCAAGATCAGTGAAGCCGCACGCTTTGCCGACGGCGAGGAGATGACCATTTATATTTCTCCTTCTGATAAGGAGAAACAGACAGAACTGGAAAAACGTACCGGCATGGCGATCACCATCAGTGAATATGATTTCATGGGCGGTATGCGTGCTGTAATCCGAGGCCGTAATATTCTGATCGATCACAGTTTCCAGGCTGCAGTCGATCACGAATATCATCAGTTCAGTTTTGCAGCAGGAGGTGCAGGAATTGAATAAGACAGCAACTATTTATGGAATAAACGGTCCGGTCATCTATCTGAAGGGTGACACCGGATTCATGATGTCGGAAATGGTCTATGTGGGAAAGGAAAAGCTAGTTGGCGAAGTCATTTCCCTGGACAAAGACATCACGACTGTTCAGGTCTATGAAGAGACTTCCGGGCTGAAACCGGGAGAGATCGTAGAGGCTTCCGGAAGCCCGGTATCTGTAACTCTGGCACCTGGAATCCTGAACAATATTTTTGACGGAATCGAACGCCCGCTTGAGCAGATCGCAAATGTGGGCGGCGGTGCATTTATCACCCGCGGTGTCAGCGTTGATTCGCTTGACCGCGACAAATTATGGGATACCCACATCACCGTGGCCAAAGGAGATTACCTTCACGGCGGAGATATTATAGCGGAGGTTCCGGAGACCAGTGCAATCGTACACAAATGCATGGTTCCGCCGGATGTGGAAGGTGAAGTAATCTGTTGTGCATCGGACGGCGAATACCGGATTGAAGATACACTTGTCACTCTGCGGCTTTCCGATGGAACAGAAAAACAGCTCAACATGATACAGCACTGGCCGATCCGTAAGGCGCGCCCGACAAGCTACCGTTTCCCGGCAAGTGTCCCTCTGATCACCGGACAGCGTATCCTAGATACCATGTTCCCGATCGCAAAGGGTGGAACTGCAGCAATCCCAGGCGGATTCGGTACCGGAAAAACCATGACTCAGCACCAGATTGCCAAATGGTCTGACGCCGATATCATCATCTACATCGGCTGTGGCGAGCGTGGAAATGAAATGACACAGGTGCTGGAAGAGTTTTCAGAACTTGTGGATCCAAAGAGCGGCAATCCGCTGATGGACAGAACTACTCTGATCGCCAATACCTCCAACATGCCTGTAGCTGCCCGTGAAGCAAGTATTTACACCGGACTTACACTGGCTGAATATTACCGTGACATGGGTTATGACGTAGCGATCATGGCTGACTCTACTTCCCGCTGGGCTGAAGCCTTACGTGAGCTTTCCGGCCGTCTGGAAGAGATGCCGGCAGAAGAAGGTTTCCCGGCTTACCTCGCCAGCCGTCTGTCTGCTTTTTACGAGCGCGCAGGCATGATGCATAACTTAAATGGCAGTGACGGATCCGTGACCATTATCGGCGCCGTATCACCGCAGGGAGGCGATTTCTCCGAGCCGGTCACACAGAACACCAAACGTTTCGTCCGCTGCTTCTGGGGACTTGATAAGAGCCTTGCCTACGCAAGACATTTCCCGGCGATCCACTGGCTGACCAGCTACAGTGAATATCTGACCGACCTCGCAGCCTGGTACCACGACAATGTATCACCGAAATTCGTTGACTACCGCAACCGCATCATGGCACTTCTGAATCAGGAGAGCAGCCTGATGGAAATCGTAAAGCTGATCGGAAGTGATGTACTTCCGGACGATCAGAAGCTGGTTCTGGAAATCGCAAGAGTCATCCGTCTCGGATTTTTACAGCAGAATGCATTCCACAAGGATGATACCTGTGTCTCTCTGCAGAAGCAGTACAAAATGATGGAGATCATTTTATATTTATACAAACGCTGCCGCGAACTGGTAGCCATGAATATGCCAATGTCTGTCCTCAAAGAGGAAAATATTTTTGAACGTGTCATTTCGATCAAATATGATGTCCCGAATGACAATCTCCAGCTCCTTGACCAGTACATGGCAGACATTGATGCTTTCCATGACCGTATCATGGAAAAGAACGCGTAAGGAGGGAAAATAAAAATGGCAATTGAATATTTAGGCCTCAGCAGCATTAACGGCCCTCTGATCGCGCTGGAAGGCGTTCAGGACGCTTTTTATGATGAGATCGTAGATTTTGTCGTAAACGGCAAAGAACACAAAATGGGACGTATTGTGGAGGTCTACGAAGACAAAGCAATCATCCAGGTATTTGAAGGCACAGAAAATATGTCCCTTAACAATACCCACACCAGACTTACCGGACATCCGATGGAGATCGGTCTGTCCGAAGAAATGCTTGGAAGAACCTTTAACGGAATCGGAGAACCGATTGACGACCTTGGACCGATCACGATTGAAGAGGTGCGGGATGTCAACGGACTTCCGTTAAATCCGGTCAGACGTGAATACCCTCGTAACTATATCCGTACCGGAATTTCTGCGATTGACGGACTGACCACACTGATCCGCGGACAGAAGCTGCCGATCTTTTCCGGCAACGGTCTTCCGCACGACCAGCTTGCCGCACAGATCGTAAAGCAGGCTTCCCTGGGCGGCGGCACCAATGAAGATTTCGCCATCGTATTCGCCGCAATGGGTGTCAAGCATGACGTAGCTGATTTCTTCCGCAGAACCTTCGAGGAGAGCGGTGTTGCAAACCATGTGGCAATGTTCCTGAACCTTGCCAACGATCCGGTCGTAGAACGTCTGATCACCCCGAAGGTTGCGCTGACCGCCGCTGAATACCTTGCATTTGAGAAAAATATGCACATTCTGGTCATTCTTACCGATATGACTTCCTTTGCCGAAGCCATGCGTGAGGTTTCTTCTTCCAAAGGAGAAATCCCAAGCCGTAAAGGATATCCGGGATATCTGTACAGTGAACTTGCCACCTTATATGAGCGTGCAGGAATCGTAGAAGGAGTAAATGGTTCTGTCACACAGCTCCCGATCCTGACCATGCCAAATGATGACATTACCCATCCGATCCCTGACCTGACCGGTTATATCACCGAAGGACAGATCGTACTTGACCGGAATCTTCACGGACAGGCGATCTACCCGCCGATCAGCGTTCTTCCGTCCCTGTCCCGTCTGATGAAAGACGGTATCGGAAAAGGCTATACCAGGGAAGACCACCAGGATTTGGCAAACCAGCTTTTCTCTGCATATGCTAAAGTAGGAGAGGCCCGGAATCTTGCTTCCGTTATCGGAGAAGACGAACTTTCTCCAATTGACAAGAAATACCTGGAATTCGGAAAGGCATTCGAGGAGCGTTATATCGGCCAGGGACCGAACGAAAACCGTACCATCGAAGAAACCCTGGATCTTGGCTGGGAACTGCTTAGAATCCTTCCAAAAGAAGAGCTTGACCGTGTCGATACCAAGATTCTTGACGTATACTACAAAGGCTAAGGAGGGGAGTCTATGGATCCACGTTCATTTCCCACCAAGGGAAATCTGATACTTGCGAAAAATTCACTGACACTTGCCAGACAGGGATATGAGCTGATGGACAAGAAGCGGAACATTCTGATCCGCGAGCTGATGGGCTTAATCGACGAAGCAAAGGATATTCAGGAAGAAATCGATAAAACCTTCACCTATGCCTATCAGTGCCTTCAGAGGGCGAATATCGAGCACGGGATCAGTACAGTAGAAGAACTTGCCTATACAGTTCCGATCGAGGATTCTATCCGCATCCAGACGCGAAGCATTATGGGAACAGAAATCCCGAAAGTGAAGTACGAAAAAGAAAATACCAGACCAACCTATGCATTCAGTACTTCCAGAGAATCCATCGATATTGCCCGTGATGCATTCTGCCGTGTAAAGGAGCTGACACTCAAGCTTTCTGAGGTAGAAAATGCAGCATACAGACTGGCTTCAAGTATCAAAAAGACACAGAAAAGGGCAAATGCCCTGAAAAATATTACAATTCCGATGTATGACAATCTCGTATATACGATTACAAATGCACTGGAAGAGAAGGAACGGGAAGAATTTACCCGACTGAAAGTGATCAAACGAATGAAAAACAAATAATATTTCTGAAAAAATCATAAAATATAGAAAATATATTGACAATACACCCATTTTGTTATATAACTTATAGAACAAACAGAATCACGAAAGTAATGACTTTTACAAATCGGGGGGTGAGCATATGACTTTTTGGAAAGTATCCGACACCAGAATGAACTGCCTTATCACAGAAGCAGAGATTGCCGCACTTGGCTACTCACTGGAAGATCTGACACAGGACAGAGAGCGTACCGAAGAATTTTTGAATCTTCTTCTCAACAAAGGGAAAGAAGTTCTCGGACTTAACACCGACAATGGAATCCAGGGATTTTACGGTGCATTTCTTCCTGACCGGAGCCTGATGCTGTCGATCTCCTGCCAGACTGAGAATTCTCCGGAATCCGTCCAAAAAGATGGTTCTGAAACTTCCGGTATGCTGATCGAGCCTGACAGCAGTGAGAAAGAGACCATTCGCTGGCAGATTCTCTTTCCAAGTCTGGATAATGCAATCGACTTCTGCAAGATCCTCGGATGCGGCCAGGCATCAGAAAGCCGTCTGTATAAAGATGACGGTGTCTACTATCTGATGGTAGACTTCCCAAATACGGAAGACGGCAATAAAAAGGCTCAGCGCATCGTATCCGCCGGTGAATTCGGTGGCATGGTCGAAAAAGATGCAATTTCTGAAGCTTATCTGAATGAACACGAAAAATGCCTCCTGAACAAGGATGCGATCGATATTTTATGCAAGATGTAGTAGAAGGGGACTGAAACAGTCCCCTTTTTAGTACACGAAATAAATTTTTCTTTATTTTTCCACAGATCCAGTAGCTTTCCACAAATGAAATAAACGATTACTTTTACACATGCATCCGTCTGTAGAAACAAATCCAAAAAAGAGCACCGTCCCCGATGCTGATCCATCAAAAACAGTGCTGATACTGCGCCTTCAGGGATTCGAACCCTGGACAAATAGATTAAGAGTCTACTGCTCTACCAACTGAGCTAAAAGCGCATGCATTATTCGGTTTTCCGTAACGCAAGATTTATTATATAAGACAGCCATAAAAAATGCAAGCTTTTTTTTCATAAATTTTAAAATTTTTTAAAAAATATATTTTTTTGCTGAAAAAGAATGTGCCTTGGCACATATAAAAAGATCATGTGTACCGTCCGAAATTCGAACACATGATCTTTTTGTGTACCTTTTAGGGTGGCTTTTTTCTTATCTTACATAAATTTACTGATATATCCCTGTACAAAGATAAATAATACAATCAGTGGCAGGATATAGCTTACATAAAATTTCGCCCATTTCGGGAATTTCACTCCTTCTCCGGTATCCGCTTCTTTCATGAAGTTCTTCCATCCCCATCCATAACGGCTTGTACAGAACAGAAGATAGACCAGACTTCCAAGTGGAAGCAGGTTGTTACTTACCAGGAAATCCTCCAGATCCAGTACTCCGGAACCTTTTCCGAACGGCATAAATCCACTCCATACATTAAATCCGAGAACACAAGGCATGGAAAGTACCGCTACAACCACGATATTGACGATTACAGCCTTTTTCCGGCTGCATCCGGTCAAATCAATGGCAAAGGATAAAATGTTCTCAAAAACGGCGATTACGGTTGATGCCGCAGCAAAAATCATAAATAAGAAGAATAAGGCTCCCCAGATTCTTCCGCCTGCCATGGAATTAAATACATTCGGAAGTGTGATAAAGATCAGGCTCGGGCCTTCTCCCGGATCCACCCCATATGCGAAGCATGACGGGAAAATGATCAGACCTGCGATCAAAGCAACAAATGTATCCAGAAGTGTTACCAGGACTGCTTCTCCTGTAAGACTGCGGGATTTGTCGATATAGCTTCCGAAAATAGCAATTGCGCCGATTCCAAGGCTTAATGTGAAGAAAGCCTGCCCCATAGCGGCAAAAATCGTGTCAAATAAGCCATATTCCACGACTTTGTGGAAATCCGGTGCCAGGTAGAAGCTAAGCCCCTCAGAAGCCCCATCAAGCGTTACAGAACGTGCTGCAAGAATCACCATCAGTGCAAGCAGAAGCAGCATCATAACCTTCGTGATCTTTTCCACTCCATTTTGAAGCCCCATTCCACAAATCGCAAAACATCCAACAACAACAATGATCATAAAGAAAGTCATTGTTCCAGGTTTTGCAAGCATATCGTAAAACACACCTACAACAGCGGCAGTATCCTTTCCCTCAAATTCACCAGTCATCATCTTGATGAAATACTGGACCATCCAGCCTGCAATAGTGGTGTAGAACATCATCAGCAGATAGTTTCCGGCCATAGCTCCATACTTATACCAATGCCATTTCGTTCCTTTTGGCTCCAGACGGTCAAAGGAAAGCGCCGCACTTACTTTACTGGCTCTTCCGACAGAAAATTCCATTACCATGATCGGAAGTCCAAGGATCAGTAAAAATGCAAGGTAAATAAGAACAAACGCTGCTCCACCATATTTTCCTACAATATAAGGAAAACGCCAGACATTACCAAGACCGATCGCACATCCTGCAGAAATGAGGATGAATCCGAGTCTTGAAGAAAACTTTTCTCGTTGCATAAAAAAATCCTCTCATTCTATTAAATTGTGGATAACTTGTCGAAATGATACTTATCCCCATTTTTCGACAAGTATGTGGATAACTTTTTCCAGAATATCCACAGAGGAATTATACTGAATTATCGGGAAATTGTCCATGATTGTTTATATTTTCATTGGCGAAGCCACCTGATAATTTTAATTTTCCCCTTTTTAGTACACGAAATCGCCAGATGTGTACCTTTTGGGGTAAAAATTTGCATGTATATATATATTAAAGATAACAACAGCTTATTAAAATTCCTTTGTTTATATTAGGAGGGCTGAAAAAGCCCGTGGTTGAGGCATTTCGAGGCATATTTTGTGTACGGAAAAGGGGAAGGTTGTTTACTTCAGAGGGCAAAGAGGTGTACATATATGGGGGTTGTTGTTTACTTTGCAGGGTTACGCAGTGTACTTGAAGGGTTGGCGATTTTACCTTTTCTGTACACAAGTGTCGAAAAAATTTAAAAAAAGGCTTTACAAGAGTGGTGTTCTTGTATATAATCAACCTAGACGTACCGTTTTGGTACACATTTTTTATCAAAAAAGGTACCTTAATGGTACACGAAAAGAACAATACACACCTTAAACGTACACAAAACGTAAAAAAAGACAGAAACCCCATTTTATGGGGTACTTTTTAGGGGAGGGTGTTCCTTTTTGGTACACAAATCCCCAATATAAAGGGGTTGGTTACCCCGAATGGTACACAATAAGGGATTATATGGGGTGTAGAGGGGATTTTAACACACCTCAAAAGTACACAATAATACAGAAGAAAACAATTAAGGGGTATGAGCGATGAAGGAAACACAGAAAAAACCAAAAGAGAAACAACTGCTGGACCGGGATACGGTCTCCCGTTCCAATGTGCTGATCGAAAGTAAATCCAGTACATCATTATTTGAAAGAAAGCTTCTTAATATTGCAATTGCAAAAGCATATGTAGAAGATGGAGAGTTGATTGCGAAGGTTTCCACAAAGGACGTTAAGAATTACCTTCATATAACAGGAAACTCCATCTATTCCCGTCTGAAGGAAGTTTCCAAAGAGACATTGGGACATGTAGTAAGTATCGAGGACGACGAAAAAGAGAACTTCATCATGTTCAATGTAGTGAATAAATGTGAATATAGAGATGGTGTGTTTACGACCAGATTTACTAAAGAGATGAAACCTCATATCTATAACCTGAAAAAAGACTATACCCGTATGAGTCTTGATGTATTGTGCTCTTTTAAATCCCTGTTTACAACCCGTGTTTACGAAATCCTGAGAACCCAGTATTATCGTTTTGACAGGGAACAGTGTGACCAGCTGATCGTACCGAGACCGCCGAAGAATCCATACACGATCGCAGAGCTTAAATTTACACTGAATGTAGTTGATGCAAATGCATCTAAAGCAGTAAAACGTCTTGTTGAGCAGGGACGTTTTGAAGAAGCGCTTGCAGAGATTAAGGATGCACCGTTTGAGGACTGGCGTAATTTCCGTAGAAAAGTACTTGAAGTTGCGAAAAAAGAGCTGGAAGAATCCGAGTATTCCGAGATCTGCTTTGATTATGAACCGGTTAAAAGCGGGAAGGGCGGAAAGGTTACAGGAATCCGTTTCTTTGTGAAGAAGAATCCGAAGTGTATCCATCATTCAGACCTTCAGCGTATGCCATCCGGAGAAGAAGAGGGCGAAGAGATTGCGCCAAATGTACTGGCTGCAAAGAAAACTCCGGTTAATGAAAAACTGATTTTAGAAGTTGCTGATATTTTTGGAAATGAACCGATCACGATCCAGGAGATCAAGGTGCTGCTTCAGGTATCCGATAACCAGCCGGATGTGATCCGGAAAGCTTTTAAGCTGTCACAGGAGCAGGCATACATCAATAATCTGGTTGGATGGCTCAGAAAATGTATCGAAGAAAAGTGGTATGAGAACGAAAAAGTATCCAAGTTCAAAGGAAAGACGCTGGAAGAAGCGCAGATGACGCTGGATCTTTATCAGGAATACATAGAAGAGCGCGAGAAAGTAAAAAAAGAGTAGGATATTTTTTGCGAAAAGTAGAATTATTACCTGAATGGTACACAAGTTAAGTGGATATATGTGTCCCCGGGATGCTATTTGCAGAGAGGCAGGTAGCATCCCGGGGATTTTGTGTCTTATTTTATGGAAATTGGAAAAGCTAATTTTTGCTTTTTTGAACGAAATAAAAGTTTGCTAAAGTTAAATGATGGAGGAACCGAAGAAGAACATGGAAATAAGAAAACTATTAGATTTTTTAAAGACAGCGGAACAATTGAAATGTAATACCAGACACTCGTATACTTCTACAGGTCGGTTAGAAAGTGTGGCAGAGCACAGTTGGCGGCTGGCGTTGATGGCAATGCTGGTTGGAGATGAATTTCCGGAGCTGGATATGGATAAGGTGATAAAAATGTGCCTGATCCATGACATGGGTGAGGCGATCACCGGAGATATTCCGGCATTTGAAAAGACGGATAAAGACCGAAGGGTTGAGAATAAAAAGGTGGAGCAGCTGACGGATACACTTCCGGAACCGGTCCGTGCAGAATGGAAGACATTATTTGAAGAGATGGAAGCGATGGAGACACAGGAGGCGAGGCTTTATAAATCACTGGATAAGCTGGAGGCGCTGATCCAGCATAATGAGGCGGATATCTCGACATGGATTCCGTTGGAGTATGATCTTCAGATGACGTATGGGAATGAAGAATGTAAGTTTACGGAATATATCCAAAGGCTTCGGGATGAAGTGAGGAAAGATTCCAAGCGGAAGATTGAAGAAATTTAGTTATAAATCGGGGTAACAGGATTCGAACCTGCGACCTCACGGCCCCCAGCCGTGCGCTCTGACCAAGCTGAGCCATACCCCGAAGTGTTATTTCATTATAGTATAAATTATTTTAAATCTCAATCATTGTTTTGATGTGAAGAAATGCAGTTGACAGGTTTCTGGAAAGAGTTCAAAATAACGATATGCAAATATAAATGAGTAAGATGAGGAATAATTATGGAAAATTTAATTTTCAGTCTGAATGCAACGATTCCGATCTTTTTGATGATGTTACTTGGAATGTTATTCAGAAAACTGGGGTGGATGGATGAAGTCTTTGCGGCAAAGATGAACAAGTTTGTATTTTTGGTTCCGCTTCCGGTGTTGTTGTTTGAACAGCTGGCAACGGTGGATTTTTCGGAAGTATGGGATATTAAGTTTATTCTTTTTTGTTTTGTGGTGACGGCGATCAGTATTACGATATCAACTTTGATTTCAATGCTGTGGAAAGACCGGAGCATTAAAGGCGAATTTATACAGGCGACTTACCGGAGCAGTGCGGCGCTTCTTGGTATTGCGTTTATCCAGAATATTTACGGAACTGCGGGAATGGCGCCTCTGATGATCATAGGAAGTGTGCCACTTTATAATGTTATGGCGGTTGTGGTACTTTCATTGTTTAAACCGGGGAATAATTCTTTTGATAAGGCGCTGGTAAAGAAAACGCTGAAGGGGATTGTGACGAATCCGATCATTATTGGGATTGTGGCGGGATTTGTCTGGTCTGCGCTTAAGCTTCCGATGCCATTGATTTTACATAAGACGGTATCAAGTATCGGTGCGACAGCGACGCCGATGGGACTGATGTCGATGGGTGCAACATTTGAGATGAAAAAGGCAACATCGAAGATGAAGCCTACACTTGTTGCTGTGTTTATGAAGCTGGTTGGATTCTGTGCGATATTTCTGCCGGTGGCAGCGATGCTTGGATTTAGAAATGAGCAATTGATTGCGATTCTGGTGATGCTTGGATCCGCTACGACGGTCAGCTGTTTTGTTATGGCAAGGAATATGGGACATGAAGGGACGCTTAGTTCCGGGGTGATTATGATGACGACGTTGCTGAGTGCGTTTACGCTTACGATGTGGCTGGATGTGCTGAGATCGTTTGGGTTGGTGTAGAGTGGAAAAATTTTGACATATTTATGATTGAGTGATAGTATGAATATAGAAAAAGGGTGATACCGATAGACGGTTAGCCCGCTTAACTATTTAGAATATCAAAGATAGTCGCCTAGTTTGCAGACAGGGGCGGCTATTTTTGTGACTTATTATGATCTTTGCCGAATGTGTATCCGGCACAAAAGCAGCTGATGCCAAAGCTTGCAACTGCAATGAAATCCAAAATACTCATTAGCTTAGCCCTCCTTTCCAGTGGATTCCGTTTCAGGTTTCTATGTAATCAGAGGGGGAAGTCCACAGTCCCTCTGGTGAAGGACTAACCGCCTACCGTTATGGTAGCACCCGTGAGTTGAGTATAGCAGTATGCGGGGGAGGTTGCAATTGTGCAAAAGGGAGATTTTGGCGCGGAGAGGCGCGAAGGTGCTGGCGCTGTTCGCTTGGGAGATGGGTGCCAGGGGCGGGGAAGGCGCTGGCGCTGTTCCCCTTGGGAGGATGGTGCGAGGGGGCGGGGAAGGCGCTGGCGCTGTTCCCCTTGGATGGATGTGTGTTGTAGGTAAGAGGAGTTTGTGGGTCGAATGATTTAGGGGAGGAGCAGTGCACCACAGCTCGTGAACCTGGCGGTTCATTCGCTGTGCGAGCTATCGCTCTATCAAAATAAAAAAACACCCAAATTTTCATGCGAGCATGAAATTTGGGTGTTTTTTTATTTTGGCACTGCTCTATCTGAGGACAAAGTACTGTTCATACCACAGTAGGAATGAATATACTGTATAAATCTTTCTATGATAATTTCCAACTTTATTCTTATGATCTTCCAGCCATTTCAGCAGTAAGTCCTGATTGAAGAATTCGGATACGAAGTCTTTCTGGAACATTTCTTTTACTTTATTATAGTATTTATCTTCCCGGAGCCATACTCTGAATGGTACGAGGAATCCGAGTTTTTTACGTTTTGCCCAGTCCATTGGGATGTGGGAGAGGGCGGAGGTACGGAATGCTTTTTTGGTTTCCATGCCGTCTACGCAGTATTTGCTGTCGATGCTGCGGGCGAGTTCCCAGACTTTTTTGTCGAGGTATGGTACACGCAGTTCGAGGGAGTGTGCCATGGTCATCTTATCTGCTTTGAGCAGGATGTCGTGTGGCAGCCACAGATGCATATCGAGGAAGAGCTTTTTGTGGAGGTCGTCCTGATCTTTTACCTGGTCGAAGTACGGTTTGGTTACGTCCTGGTAGCGCATCTTGCTCTTGTATGCAGGAGCGAGTACTTCATCTGCTTCTTCGTTGTCCATGATGAATGCCTGTCCGATGTAGGAATCTTCTACGGAAGTTGCATTTCTCTTGAGGAAGTTAAGTCCTCTCTTGTCTGGCTGGTGTTTTGCCCAGTCTCCGAGTTTTTTACGGATAGATGCCGGTACGATCTTGCGGTACATATCACCGGATTTGCTTGGGATATATGTCTCGTATCCACCGAACATCTCATCTGCACCTTCTCCACTTAAGACTACTTTTACATCTTTGGCTGCGAGCTGTGACAGATAGTACAGCGGTACAGCGGAAAGGTTGGCATGTGGTTCATCGGAATGATACTGAACCTCCGGCAGAGCATCGAAGAATTCGTCAGAAGAGATTTCTTTCTTTGCATTGCTCATATGAAGGATATCGCACAGATCCTTGGAGAAGGTTGTCTCATCGAATCCGCCGACTTCAAATCCTACGGAATAGGTCTTCATCGGTTTTACAGTAGATGCGATGTAGCTTGAATCAACACCACCTGAAAGGAAGGATCCTACTTCTACATCAGCAATCTGATGGTAATCAACAGAATCCTGAATTGTCTCACCGATGAGTTTTACTGTCTCGTCAAAGCTGCGGTCTTTCTTTGCATAAGTCGGATCGAAGTATTTTGTTTTCTTAAGTTCTTTTCCATCATAAGTGAAGTATGTTCCCGGTTCCAGTTTGAATACACCTTTGAACATGGTCTCAAGGAGTGGAGTGTACTGGAAGATCAGGTACATCTTGAGGGCATCTTTGTTGACCTCTTTATGGAAATGTGGGTGAGCCAGGAAGGACTTGATCTCAGAACCAAATAAAAGGCTTCCATTCATCTGTGCATAGTAGAATGGTTTGATTCCGAAGTAGTCTCTTGCTCCGAATAAGTTGTGAGTTTCTTTATCGTAAATTACAAATGCGAACATTCCGCGGAGCATAGAAGCAATTTTTTCTCCGTAGGTCTTGTATCCCTGAAGAATAACTTCTGTGTCGGAGTTTGTCCGGAACTGACATCCGTGTTTCTCGATCAGTTCTTTACGGATCTCCTGATAGTTGTAAATTTCTCCGTTAAAAATAATGACATGTCTGCCATCTGCACTGTGAATCGGCTGAGATCCGCCTTCAAGGTCGATGATACTCAGACGGCGGAAGCCAAGGGCTACATAGTCATCAACAAAGCTTCCCTTGCTGTCAGGTCCGCGGTGGGCAATGCGTTCACCCATCTGGTCGATGACTTCTTCTCTATTAAAATCGCCGGCGCCATAATAGCCTGCAAATCCACACATAAATTGCACATCCTTTCTGAATTGATACATATTAAAAATATTATAGTAACTTAATTTTGCCTGTAGATCTATTTATTATACCATAGTCTATATAAGATTAACAAGGGATAAAAAACCGGAAAGGAATATCCAATAAAATCAGTAGGATATTCCTTGCATATTTTTTACAGGTGTTATATAGTGAAAAATGCAGATAAATGCGGAAAAGCCGGCAAAGAAAAGAGGAATCCGGGAAATGGAAAAGGTAAAAACTTTCCTGGCAGATATATCTGATCTGCTTGATGAGAAAAATTATCAAAAAATTTATGAAAAAGTTCCGGTGTTCCGACAAGAAAAAGCAGACCGGCTAAAGCACAGGGAGGATCAGGCTCAAAGCGTGGGTGCATGGTATCTTTGGATGAAGATACAGGAGAGACACCAGATACCGAAGGATGCAGGGCAGTCCTTTAATTTATCACATTCGGGGAAATATGTTCTGTGCAGCGCAGGCGTATCCGGAGAGCGGGTAGGCTGTGACATCGAATGTATGCGAAAATATCATGAAAGGCTGGCAGAAAAATATTTTTGTTCTTCTGAATATGAGAGGATCCGGAATGCAGATGAAGCAGAGCAGACGGAAATGTTCTACCGTTACTGGGTTTTAAAAGAAAGCTTTTTAAAAGCGACGCGCAAAGGCCTTGTGATGGGATTGAATACCAGCGAGATCAGGATTCCGAAGCAGGGAGATCCGTTTTTGTTAAGGCAGCCGGAAGAGATCCGGGAAACTTATTATTTAAAAGAATATCAGACAGATGGAGCAAGGATTGCGGTCTGCTCAACGAATCCGAATTTTGACGAAAATATTTTGGATATGACAGATATTTACAAAAGAGAAATGATTGTGGAACTTAAAGATTGAAAATAAGCCAATGAAACAAGAAGTGGATTGGTTAAGAGTTTACAGGTATTTTATGAGAGAAGAAGGAGAAGAAGATGCTTACACAATTTTCGAGAACAGAACTGCTTCTTGGCAAAGAGGCGATGGATAAACTGAAGAATTCAAGAGTTGCCGTATTTGGAATCGGCGGAGTCGGCGGTTATGTGTGCGAGGCACTGGTGCGAAGCGGAGTCGGTGCATTTGACCTGATCGATGATGACAAGGTATGTCTTACCAACTTAAACCGTCAGATCATTGCAACCAGAAAGACCGTTGGAAAATACAAAACAGATGTTATGAAGGAGAGAATGCTGGAGATTAATCCGGACGTGGATGTGCGAATCCACAAATGCTTCTTCCTTCCGGAAAATGCAGATGAATTTCCGTTTGATGAGTATGATTATGTAGTTGATGCAGTTGATACTGTGACTGCAAAGATTGAGCTTGTCATGAAATCACAGGCAATGAATGTGCCGATCATCAGCAGTATGGGAGCCGGAAACAAGCTGGATGCAAGTGCATTTAAAGTGGCTGATATCTATAAGACACAGATGTGTCCACTTGCAAAAGTTATGCGCCGGGAGTTAAAGAAGCGTCATGTTAAGAAGCTGAAAGTTGTTTATTCAGAAGAGAAACCGACCAGACCGATCGAGGATATGTCGATCAGCTGCAGAAACCACTGCATCTGTCCGCCGGGAGCAAAGCATAAATGTACGGAGAGAAGAGATATTCCGGGAAGTGTGGCATTTGTGCCATCTGTAGTCGGATTGATTATCGCAGGGGAAGTAGTGAAGGACCTCTGTGCAAAATAAAAATAAAATCGCGGGCGCCCCTGCGGGGCGCATATCAAAGCCAGGCGTTTGCTGTCAGAACTTGCAGCAAACGCCTGGCTTTTTTGTTTCATTCTTTTTTCACAGATTCCCCCTAATTTACACATGTTTTACTTTTATAATTTCCCTGTAATCATTTAATAAGAGCGAGGGAGGCAGTATGGCAGAACAAAATGTATTTAAACGGATTGAAAAGAAATATCAACTAAGCCGTGAGCAGTGTGAAGCTTTTCTTGAAAAAGCCGGGAACAGGATCTGTATGGATGAATATGGACTTCATACAATCCACAATATTTACTACGATACAGATAACTACAGGCTGATCCACAATTCTCTGGAAAAACCGAAATATAAAGAGAAGTTTCGCATTCGTGGTTACGGAGAAGTGAATGAAAACAGCCGGATTTTTTTGGAAATCAAGCCTGCAAATAAAAAG
>NZ_BAAHSG010000062.1:0-1283 GCF_054660775.1 Allocoprococcus similis | reverse complement strand
TAATTTCCAGCTGTAGATTATCCCTGTAATTCTGCAGGATTAATTTCCACTTTACGCCTTAACAAATTCATATATTTGCTTTATAATGAGTCCATAAGCACCCAGTTTTAATGTTTTTTTACATGCTAAATGGGCATCTGAAAATAGTATGCAGGACTAAATTCCACATGCCTTATGTGTAAGACTAAGTTCTGGTGCAGTGAAATCTGCCTGTGCTTTACTGTTTTATTTTATAAGTTTCGGACTAAGCATAACGTCATCAGGTTCAATCGCATTTAATCCTAATGCTTTATGCAGCTTGTTGTCCAAGAGTAAAAGAGAGAGTTCATATGGACTGTGTCCATTAAAACTGTCTCTTTTTTCGTTATTTATGTGATTCATCATAAGCCTGACTTTATCGTCATTTAAATTAGCGAATGAGCTGCCTTTCGGACATATATAGCGGATATATTCATGATTCTTTTCACAGGCACCTTTTTGCCAAAAGCTATATGGATCACAGTAAAAGACAGTAGTACTTTTACTTCCGTCACAGAATTCCTCCATCTCTTTTCGGGCGGAGAATTCAGAACCTCCATCTGTGAGGATTACTGGAAAAAGCTTTTTGAATGCCTCCTGCCCCAAAACTGTTTCCAGCCATACAAAGACCTCCAGGACGCATTCCTGATCCTGATATTCCAAAAGGAACATGAGCATAAGATTGCAGTTGCGGAACGTAAAGGTTAAGATGGCTTTGCTTTCGCCTTTCTTACCTTCCACACAGTCCATTTCCACGACATTGGTATCTGGATGTTCCTTTATATAATCCTGAAAATCTTCGTAGTTATGACCTTGGCGGTAAGAACGGTCTTTGGATCCTGCCTTCGTAGGTTTCCTGCGCTTTTTATAGCGCACAGAGCGTCTTAAATCACCATTGCGAATATCAAATACACAATCATTAATGTAAGAGTAAAGTGTTCTTCTGGAGCAGCCTAATTCCTCTGCGTGGGTAGCATAAATGTGTCCGATGGACTGGTGTTTATCCCTGATCAGCGGGACCAGTAAATCGTTCATGGACTGAATGCTTTCTGGAGTCTGATTGATACCAACTCTGCTATCAACAAGCACACTGCGATATTCATCATGAGCATACTTGGAAGAATAAAACATTCTTGACATGAGACAATGACTTTTTTTAGCGCATCCATTACATACATATGGCGGCTTTTTAAGCTTTTCACATTCTGCCGTTTCATATGCAGGACATACATCTTTCCCACGCATATTTCGTCTGTTTCAGACTT
>NZ_BAAHSG010000061.1:0-683 GCF_054660775.1 Allocoprococcus similis | reverse complement strand
GAGAAAGAGGAGGAAAAGAGAAAGAGGAAGAGAAGGAGAGAAAAAGAAAAGGAAAAGAAAGAGGAAAAAGGGGAAAAAGAAACGGAAAAGCAGGAAAAAAAAGGGGAAAAAGAAGAAAGAAAGAAGGAGAAAGAGAAAAGAAGTGAAGAAGAGAAAAAGGGAGATGGGAAAAAAGAAGAGAGAAAGAAGGAAGAAGGAGAAGGAAGGGAGAGATAGTGAAGAAGGATAAAAAGAAGAAAAGAAAAAGGAAAAAAGAAGAAAGGAGGAGGGAAGGGAAAGAAAGAAAAAGAAAAGGAAGAAAAGAGAAAGAAAGGAATGAGAGTGGGGGAAGAAAAGAGAGGGAGAAAGGAAAAGAACGGTAAGAGGATAGAGAGAGGAAAAAGAACGGAAGAGAGGAAGGAGAGAAAAGGGGGGGAAGGAAGAAGAAGAAGAAAGAGGGGGAAAGGGAAAAAAAAAAGAGAGAGGAAGAAAAGAAAAAAGAAAGGAAATAAGGAAAAGATAAAAAAGGAGGAAAAGAGAGGGAAAAAGAAAAGGAGAAAAAAAGAAGAAAAGAAGAAGAAAAAGGAGGAAGAAGAAGGAAATGAAGAGAAAGAGGAGGAAGAGAAAAAGAAAAAAAAAGAAAAAAAGGGAAAAAGAGAGGGAGAAGGGGAAAAAAGAAAGAAGGAGAAAAAAAAAAAAAAAGA
>NZ_BAAHSG010000060.1:0-17274 GCF_054660775.1 Allocoprococcus similis | reverse complement strand
AACATAAATTTATCAATTTCTAATAAACAAGTAGGATCACAAACCAAAGGAACTTTTCTTTTCAAGATTTTATGAACAATATTAGCAGTATTCAAATCACGAACTCCAATAATGCTAATCCGATTGAACAACTCGATTATTTCAGGAAAATTGTCAAAATCCTGTTTTTCAGCCTGCCCAGCGCTCGGTGCATATGCTAAACAAGGCATACTTTTAATATTAAATTTACCGTAAAAAATAGGATTCTGAAACTGTGCTACTCTAATGTTCCAGACTTCGTCGCTACCAATAATACAACAATCAATCTTATATTTTGCTAACTCTTCTTCATCTATTACTTGAAAAGCTTTTAATGCAGATTCCATTACAAAATATCTTTCTCGTAAAAAGAAATATTTCTGCAAAAATCTCAATTTTGCTTTAATTCCTGATGAGTGCAAAAAATACTCTTTTTTTCTTTCTTTATCTGTTCTCCATTTTATAAAAAAAACCTTGTGGCCTTGATTTTCGAGAAAAATCTTACTGGCATATGCCTGCAAAAAAGCGCCACAATTTGCCGAATCATAAGGCGTAATGATTCCTATACGCATACCGCCTATCCTCCTTAATGTAACTTTTTTATCGTTCTAATTAATGGTTCACAATATTGCACACCAAGAAATTGAAAATATAAAGAATGTGACAAATACTTTCGAATTCTTCGTAGTTCTACTTTATTCATCATTTTAATCAATTTATCATGAAACAAATCAAAAGCATCTGAATCACCGCGACGGTATAATAAAACAAGCACATTATATACGGTTTTTGCAACAGCCGCTTCTGATAATTCTTTCAATTCAGGGTAAGCAAATACAACAATATCCTGTATTTTCTTTACTGCCTTAATGGCATCAAGCTGTTTTTCGCTAAATGATTGCGCTGTTACTGAACCAGAATTCAAACAATAATAATACAGTACATCACTAATCACGCAAACCTTATTTGCCTGTAGGATAGCTTCCGCAAGAAATAACCGATCTTCGTTAATTTTCAATTTCACTGAAAAACCAATTGATTCAATGCATTTTCTATCAAATAGCTTATTCCATACAGCCATACCAATTAAATCATTATTAAGCACACTGATAATAGCCTTTTTTTGTTCTAATACTCCATTATATTGACATAACATAGGTGATTTTTTTATCTGATCATATCGATAATATCCACAACTAACTATATCTGCTCCACTCTCAAGTGAAGTTAAAACCATTTTTTCTATCATATATGAATCAAGGAAATCATCTGCGTCAGCAAAAGCTATATAATCCCCCTTAGAATTTTTAATTCCTGTATTGCGAGCAGCAGAAACACCACTATTCCGCTGCGAAATACATTTAATTCTCTTTTCACATCTACAATAGTCTTTAATGATTTGTAATGATTGATCAGTGGACTCATCATCTACGCATATAATCTCTATATTTTTCCAAGTCTGAGCGATTAAACTATCTAATAGTCTTTTGATATACTTTTCCGCGTTATATACAGGAACTATTATACTTACTAAAGGGTTTTTACTCATACCTCAGCCCCCTTCGACAAATAAATTTTAAAAGTCAATCTTATTTTTTTTCAAAAAATCCTCAAGATCTTCATATTTCTGTTCCACTCTCCAAACGTTTTCAGGAACTCCCTGCAAGTTTGAATTCAGCCTCTCAAAATACTTCTTATACTCATCGGATCTAGGTGCGAACAAGCCTATGAACATTTTCATCTCTGAATATGTCGGTTTTCTGTGAAAACGATCAACAATTTGCTGTGCTAATAACACGGCACTCTCTTCATATCTATTCAAGTGTTTTTCTTTGTACTCATCTAAAGTACAAATTTGTCTCGCTGGATTTCCCGCCCATACGGTGTTGCACGGAATATTTCCACTCACAACAGCTCCAGCTCCAATAATGACATTGTCGCCAATAGTTGTTCCCATTAAAATTGTAGCGCCTTCACCGATAAAAATATTATTTCCAATTTGTGTGGGTCTAAAATTCTGCGGCATTATACCATAGACTTTATTTAAAACAGAGTACGAATAATCATGAGCTAATATTGTTACCTTTGGTGTTATTGTTACATCATTTCCTATTTTAATTGCATATGGATAATTAAAATCATAATGTGTACTAGACGGGTCTATGAATGAGACTCGTTCACCCACAACCCCCCCCGATTTCGAATTTCATTTACAAAGTCATTTGAAGTTATTCTTCTTTTTAAGATGTTTTTGAACAATTTAATCATATTTTTCCTCCACTGAAAGCATATAGCGACAACAGAGATACACTGCACATGCTATATAATATGGAAAGTACATTTCTTTATCATACAATGGATTACCAGTAAATCCATACAGCAGAAAAAACACTTGCATAGAAACAGAGAAAACCATAGCTTGACACCAATTCTCACATTCGTTGTTCATTTTCATCTGCGATAACAAGCGAATACTTCTAACTAAAATATATATAAAAAATGAAACAAAAAATAAGAATCCTGTAATTCCTGTCTCGGCTAGTAATTGAATATAAATATTGTGTATATTCAATTGCCAAATTGTTCGATGCCTTATTTGTTCCCAGCCTATTCCAAAAACGGCATTAGATTTAAAAAATTTCAATGCCGCTGCCCACATTTTTGTTCTACCTAATGTAACATCACCAGCTTCTGCCGTTTCTAAAAAACGATTAAACACCATTGAAAGAGCCGGAATATAATTGATGATAATAAAAATGGCAACTAATCCCATCAACAATATGCCAACACTATTCATAAGTCTACTTTTCTTTTTATCGCTCATATAAACGTAATATCCTACAAAAACAGACGCCAAACCAAATATTATATGAGCTCTTTTTCCTGTAAATAATATAGCTACAGTAAAAACAACAAACAATAGTATGTTTTTTAATTTAGAATTTTCACAAGCAATATAATAAGATCCTGAAATAATCAATCCACATGCTAACAACATACCATTAGTAGAATAGTGGTTTGTGAATCCTGGCATACATCCACTATTATATTCTAATCTTAAGCTCTCTGCTCCTGACGGAAATATCGCTATTGGGATTTCTAATAATGCAGGTATAAAATACATCAGTATTGTGTATCCCGCATAGAACAAATAAACACTTCTTGCTATAGAAAAATATTTAGATATCCAAGATGAATTTTGATATCTAGATATCCATATAAAATTCAAACCTATAATATTCAATAAAACATGTGGTAATGAATTTAAATCTGATAAAAAAGCATTATTATTTAATACAAAAAAGCTTAAAATTACGGAAAAAATTATAATTTTCGGAGCAAGCCCAACGTTTCCCGACTGATACCATCCCAAAAATAACACTAAAGCAAAAAGCAATTCAATAAATAAAATACTAGGACCTGAAAACTTGTAAAAAATAGTTCCTGCTGCCCCAAAAAAACATACACCTAAAGCTATTAACGTAGGCATACATTCGCTTTTTCTTATCTTCATACCAATATATGCATCTCCTTTTTGGTAATATCCAAATTTTGATACAGCATCTTAATACTGAAAAGTGAAAAGTCGCTCATATCTTCATTTTCCCTTCTATTAAATTAATATATTTTTTCACTTCGTTCTGATTTCCATACTCCTGTTTCTCTAGATACGCTACTATCTGTTGTTTTTTTACATTATCAGAACATAAAGCAACTATTCCATTTACTATTCCATCTACATTAAGTTCAACGATTATTCCTTCATTGTCATTCTGAATTTGATCCTTTACTGTAGGATATGCTGTTGCAACAATAGGCTTTGCCAGAATTTTTGCTTCATCAATCACAACAGACTTCCCCTCATATCTTGATGGTTGAACAAAAATATCACAGTTTTTTATATATGGATATGGATTAGATTTTGTTCCTAAGAGTTCAACGTAATCTTTTACGTTTTCTTTTTCTATTTGGTCATTAAGCTTATCTTTAAGCGGACCGCTTCCAATAATAAACCATTTGAACTTTATACCTTTTTTCTTCAGTTTGCTTGCCGCAGAAATAGCCATATCAAAGCCCTTTTGCTCAGACAATCGTCCAACTGATAATATAATATTTTCACACCCTTTATATTCTTCCGGAATAAACTCCTTTGCTCGTGCTTTGATTACTGCCGATGATGTGATGTTCTCTATACAATAAAATTTATCTTGAAACTGTGGAAATTCTTCCTTTAATATTGCAAGACATTCCTCTGAAATCGTCACAACTGCATCTACCTTCGGAAAGAGTTTTAAGTCGTATTTTTTTGGCATTCCGGAAGTTCTGTAATCATTATGTACCCAATGTATTTTCCTTTTGGCGTTTACTTTGTCAACAATGTAATATGTTGATTCTCCTCCCAAATATCCAACCGCAACATCATACTCTTTGTCCAATCCATCTATGACGGGCTTGTAAAAGTATTCCCACATGAAGGCTTTCTGGTTTCCCATTCCCGATTTTACAATTCTAGCCAACAAATTTCCAAAAACCTTTACAGGCATATAGATGCCCGCTTTTCTTACAGGTCCATATAATTTTTTCAAAACTGGAGGCTGCTCCAAGATGTTTACATAAGCAGGGACTTGTGACAAAAACGTCCCCTGCTTTTTTAGCAATAGTAAATCTATCTCGTATTTATCCTCTGGAAGTTCAGTTAATAAATTAACCAAACTACGTTCTGCACCTCCATCTCGAAGTGTTGGCATAACAAAAAGTATCTTCTTCATTACTATTTTCCTCTCTTGCATCATCCCTTGATAAAGATAATTATGCGCATATATTAACGGGCATTCTGTTGTACTGTATCAACATTTTTGCCCCCCCGATGTGCAAGACCATCTATTCTCTACGTATCTACCCGGATTATTAAAATTCAACACCTTAGCATAATTTCCAGCTGCTGTAGCATTTGAAGGAATATCCTTAGTAACAACGCTTCCTGCACCAATTGTGGCATTATCTCCAATATTTACATTTTCAACTATACAAGTATTTGGTCCTATATAAACATTGTCACCTATTACAGCAGATCTTCCCTCATTTGAACCAATTGTAACAAATTGTGAAAGGTTACAATTGTTTCCAATAACCGCCGAAGGATTAACAACAACAGGCCCACCATGACTAATATATAACCCATATCCGATTTTTGTTTCTCTCAGAATTTGAATTCTCTGCTTGTCTCGGAATGTCCAAAGGATTCCGCCTATTATCTTAAGTAAACCTTTTGCATTTACAAGCCTATACGCCACTAAAAAACGAAAACCTGCATTTTTTCTATAATACTTAACGAAAGATTTCCAGGTCGTCTTTCCTTCATAGCGATACAAATCGCTTTTTATATACTCTATCACTTTTTTTACCCCCTTGCTGCATACCTTAGAAAAGTTCCCCATTCAGCATTTTTCCATAATATGTTATCTTTCCATCAACTGATCTTGGAAAATCTGCTTTCCATGTCAGTTTAAACAATGCCGTATTATCCTTCAACTTTTCCCAACCACTAGAATCAAACTTAGTTCCAAGAACCTTCAACAGTTCATCGCAGTTTTTATTATTAGGGATGATTTCATTAAATGCCTGATTCACATAATCATTTTGCTTTCTTGCAAGAACAATCAAATAATCTAAAAACAGATAA
The DNA here is from genome assembly GCF_054660775.1 of Allocoprococcus similis. Taxonomy (NCBI): domain Bacteria; kingdom Bacillati; phylum Bacillota; class Clostridia; order Lachnospirales; family Lachnospiraceae; genus Allocoprococcus; species Allocoprococcus similis. The sequence goes on along the minus strand of NZ_BAAHSG010000060.1, from coordinate 11,573 downwards.
TCGATCATATAATCATAATGCTCCCAATAATCCAGAAGATATTCTCGTAAAATAGCAAAAACTTTTCTATATTCCGTAGTGCATCCAAACGAATAGTTTGCAAATTCACCACATGCCACAGAAACATGGCGATAGTCTGGTCGCTTAATCGACCAAACTGGCATATCGAAATACGGCTGAAGATCTCCCGTGCAGAAAAAAGTTGAATCCAACCAAATTCCACCATATCGAGCTAAAAGCGAAATTCTTAATAAATCTGAAAGATGTGTTTTTGTTATAATTCCACGTTTATATTTTTCTTCTAACCAAGTTGGAAATGCAACAAATTCCTTGTAGTTTTCGTCTGTAATAATTACAATTTTATGGTTTCCAGCATGGATCCGAATAGACTCTACACATTTTTTTACGATATCTGGAGCATTTTCTAGTCCCTGCCACCAACATATCCAAATGCAATCCTTATAATTTTCATCTTGCTCTGGAATTTTAATATCGCAAATCCGTTCTTCGGTAACTTTTGTGCATGTCCGTTCAAAATACGCATTCATTGCCTCATGTTTTTTTATTAAGTGCTTTTTGATCCACGGATGTTCTATATGTCCATTATGAACCATAATTTGAATATCCACTTTACCACGAAATGTTGCAAATGCACCTCTAATACCCACTACGTTTGCCACTTCCACTGTAGAACCTACTTCTTCTTTTATTCGATGTGATATTCTTTTCAGATTCATGTGTTTTGAAGCCATCCGTAATTCTCCTCTAATTTTTAATTATACTTTTCAATGCAACTCTTACTTTTCTAGGAATCGCATTATAAATGCTGTGCACAATTATTTGTTTTCTATACTTTTTATGGAACCATTTTTCCACCCCATCATATCCAGCCTTTTCGTAAAGCTCCATAATTATTTTTCGACGAGATGATTGAACAGATGGATGACTAAGCTGTCCATTTTTTCTTGCAATCTTATCATATGAACTTTCGCTTAACCAAATTCTGTCCGTTATTTTTTTGCATAGTTCTACACCTTTTTCAGTATTCGCAAGTATGCAGGAAATGCCTTTTCTTTCATCGAACGCATCCTGCTTCAGTAACTCAGGATGTTCCCGTTCGATTCCCCAAAAGTCTCCAATTGTCATATCTGCTACTCGCTCTTTATGCGCATATGGACACTCGTAGCAGTTTTCTCTATAAATATCTCCATCCAAAAACAAGGTATTATAAGATGTCAATCTTGCCGGTATATATATACTCTTTTCTCCACCTGATGGGCGTCTCAAATCTAATCTTGCATTCATTCCCCATCCGCGTTTTTTATCTCGGAAAGAATAGCCAATTGGAACTCCTCCACGTTTTTTTGCTTCTACACCAAGATAGTCATTAAAAAACTTTGCGTTTGGCACCCCATGACAAATTACATCAATCGTCCACAAGTTGTTATAATCCTTTTTCAAATATCCATATAGTCCAGCAATTTGACAAGGTGTTCCTGAGAAAAGAACTTTTCTTCCTTCGCTCAATTTTTGCCTTGCTTGTTTATAAGTTTCTTCGACCGCACTTTGAACATATTTTGATCCTTGGATGCGTTCCAACTGCTCTATATTCTCAATTCCAATCAAATGCGGTATCGACTGTCCATTTTTAATATCAAGTGACGCCCCAAAAACAACTCCGCCACTCTCCAGAAAATATGTCGCGACAGCTGCAAAAACGCCTCCAGATGCTGATTTTGCAAGCTGTTCCTGTTTTCTATTTACTGCAGCATAAGCCCGTACAGGTTCATGTAATGAATTTTCATTTTGATATGCACATACCTTTTTACATGCACCACAGGAAACACACAGATTTGAATCAACAACAGGATAAATGAAACCTTGGTCGTCTGGTTTCATCTCAATTGCTCCCTTAGGGCAAATCGAAGCACATGCACTGCAGCCACAACATGTTTTTTTATTTTCAAAAAGAACTATTCCCATATTCCCTATCCAATCTATTTGCATTCCATATTAGCAATTCGCTATTTTTAACCAATTGCATTCTTGAGAAATTTTTTACTTTCACTTCTTCTTTTGTCAAACTCAACTTCAATAGAGTCATAATCTATCTTTTGATTAAGTGTTTCGATAATTTGAATTGCATTTCCCTCGCAGCGTCTATTTGCCAGCCCAAACTCTCCAAGAAGTGATGAAACCTTCCGAATTCTGCTTGGATTTGTCAAGTAGCAAGCGAACTGACGATGGTTAAGCATAGAGAATACTGCTCCATGAAATGTCCCGGTTACCACACACGCTGCATTCCGAAACATCCAGACCCACTGAAACGGTGTAAGATTGACCGTTATGTCCGTATACCGTTTATCGCATTCTCCTGCACCATAAACCGCCATACCGTTTTTGTGTGCATAATCAATAAGTTTCTGCTTTTCCACTTCTGGCAGACCATCGCAGTAATAAAAAAGCATATATGGCTGAGTCACTACTGGCACTTCTTCATCTGGAATATGTACAAGGAATGTAGGATCCGTAACTCTTTCGATTTCCTCATTCCGAATTTTTTCAGCGAGCTCTTCTGTCAACTGATCTCTTGCCGACACAGCCTTAAACTTTAAAATTCCTGTCTTTACATATTCTGGTACGTCCGTTTCATGTGTTTGACCAACACTCGGTGCATACGCAACCAGTTTTTCTTTTTCCAAACCCACACCGAATTTAACTTTTGCGTTTCCCTTTGTTTCCTGATAGTTCCACACTTCGTCACTACCCACTACAATATAGTCCAAGCCAAGTTTTTCAATATCTTTTGCATTGTAGCAAGTTGGCGTAAGCGCCATATATTTTTTCCTAGCTTTCGCAAATGTAATAGGCAGTCTAGTTTTTTGCAGCCAACCGGACAGTGTTTCTTTGTTTTTATAAAAGCGAAACCATCCTCCCGCATTAATCACAAAATGTTTCACATTCATACAATCTATAATTTGAACCTCGTCATTAGGATACATCTCTTGCAAAGCAGTCTGTAGTGCATAGGCCTGTAAAAAAGCTCCAAAATTATTTATGTAATGATGCGTCAAAATTCCAATCTTCATACCTGACACCGTTCCTTATACAATTGCAGATAGCGTTCCTGCAACCGCTCTGCTTCCACTTCAATGTTATAGTGCTTTTCCGTAATCAAATCCGTTCTGTCAACTCTATCTGTTTGCAGGAGTGCCTTTCCTATTGTCCTCGCCCATTTATTTAATGGTTCATCCAATCCAACAAATTCTGCTCGTTCGCTGAAGCCAATTTCTCTTGTTACATTTGCAGAGAAAACACATGGCAAATCTGCTGCTTGAGCCTCTACACCTACGACAGGAAGCCCTTCCCAAATGGAGGGCAAAACAAAACAATCAAATGCCTGATACCATTCGTTTGCATTTCCTACATTTCCTACAAATGTAATGTTTTTTTCAAGACTCAATTTTTCGGCCTTTTGTTTCACCGCTTCCATCAATTCTCCATCGCCAAGTAGAACCAGCTGAGCCTTTTCATCTAATTTATGCACTTCTGCAAATACGTCTAACAGGAACATATGATTCTTCTGAGCCATAAATCTGCCTACATGTCCAATCACATGCTTGCCTGCTAATCCATTCTCTCTGCGGATTTTTTCTCGTGTCAATTCATTAAAAACAAAATTTGAAATTTTGATTGCATTCGGAATTAACACATAATCATTTTCACTAACTACCTTATTTCCAAAATAGCATCTTGCGGCTTCAACACCACATGAATAATGCTCATTCATATTGGCGGGCAACATTGCTTTACAAACAAGTTTAATCGGTAATTTCCAATCCTTTGTTATACTTGCCCCGTGAGCATGAAAAATGCGCACAGGGATTTTGCTCACTTTGGCAGCATGAAGTGCATACACGCCAAGTGCCCCATTGTGCGCCTCAACAATTTTATATTCCGGATGCTCATGGAATAATTTTCTCATAAACTTGAGATATTCAGGATACTTCGCTGGATTCAGTCCCGGTGTATGGTAAATCCTTCCACCCATAGATTTGATTTCATCATCATATGCTCCCGGCTTTTTCTTGTTACACAAGAAATCAAACTGGACTTTTGACTTATCCATATATCGATAATAGTTCATCAGCATCGTCTCAATACCAGCACGATCCATATTGCTGACAGAATGAAGAATTCTTATCATTGCCTTTTCTCCTTATAAATTTCTTTTCACAATACGGGTTACGTACTGTCTTTCTGCCGATAAATATTTTCTCAGCAATTCAAGTGTCAACCGTTATATTCTATGCTTTATTTCACTACCTCTGTTCAAATGAAGCACTTCCAATGTATTGTTCATAAACCAGTGTGCTCCATACAAACGCAGGTAGTGATACTGAAAGTTCTTATGATAATTTTATCTGCTGTTGCTGAACCTAGGTAGCGAGATAAAAGCTGCTCTTGCAGCTCCAAGTCTTTCTTGAAAAGTGCCGTAAATACGCCATTTTTCCGGCGTTTTCACTATGTACATCTCACTACCTGCGTTCGGTTAGAGGAGATTATTAATCATCAAAACTTTCATCTATCTCTTACTCCCATACAGCCCTTCCGTCTCTTCAACAACTCTGTCCCAACTATATTTTCCACAAATATAATCCGCAGCTTCATCCTTCAACCGCTGTACTTTTTCATAATCATCGCAGGCATCCTGCAATTTTTCTTTTAAATCTTCTACGTTTGATTTCTTAAAAATCAACGCCTTATCTTCTACCACTTCTGTACATTCCGGAATATCCGAAACCAGGCAACAATTCCCATAACTCATTGCCTCTAATAAGCTGAGTGGCATTCCTTCCAAATCGGAAGGTAATGTATAAATATATGCATTGCTATACAGTTCTTCCAACATCTGACCTTGTACAAAACCTGTAAATATGATACGCTTGTCATCTTTCGCCATCTCTTTTAGCTCTTTTGCAAAATCATCTGTATCACTGGAACCACCTGCAATTACTAGCTTTTTATCTGTTTTTATCTCTTTAAATGCTTCAATCAGATATTGAATCCCTTTTTCTGGCACAAGTCTTCCAAGGAATAAAATGTAAGAATCTTTTTCCAATCCAAATTTTTCCGCTATAAGTCTTGCATCCTTTTTATCCGGTCGATTGACTCCATTTGGAATAAATCTGGTCTGACGCCCATATGTCTTTTGGAAATAATCCTGTACGCTTTTACTCAGAACGATGATTTCATCTGCATATTTCACAGCATTTTTTTCGCCCTGATGAATAAACTTTGCGCCAAATCCTGATTTCCACTTTGCACGCTGCCAGTCAATACCATGAACAGTAACGATCACCTTTTTTCTAAACATTTTCGGCAACCACGTAAAAAAAGCCGGTCCTTCTGCGTGAATATGTACAACATCGTACTTTCCAAATGCACAGCATAAAGAAGCAAAGAAAGAAGCACTTACTGCTGCCAGACCTTTTTTCTCAATAGTCGGCACCGACTTCAATCGAATTCCTTTATAGACACTTCTCTTGCCTGTATCATATTCTGAACCACTTACATGATGACCCGCTCTGTTATAACAAGTAACTTGATTGCTATCTCGCACCATTCTGGTACAAAGTTCTTCCACAACAATCTCAATACCACCTTCCCGGCTCGGTATTCTCTTGTGTCCAAACATCGCAATTCGCAATTGTTTTTTCATTTACCCCTCATTCCTTCACTGTAGTTTTTTACTCCAGTTTTCATTTCATAACTTCAAACACCCTCTCCTCCCCACCGCACTCTCATGCGTCAGGCAGAATGTCTTCGCCACTTCTCCCATCCCGGACTTCACCATCCGGCAGATCAGACGTGACAGGCGGTGTTCAACCCAAAAGTCCCGGCACATACACCCGAACCCTTCTTCAGCTCTCGCCTTTTATAAAACAATGGTGCAATACCATCTGTTTCCTCATTTAGATCTTGCTCGCAGAAACATTTTTTTCTTTTCCTGCTTTCTTCCGAAACTGCTCCATACACCGCTTCGCCACATTTCTCGCAACATTCAGGTACGTATCGCCCTGATGTCCTTCCTCGCAGACAAATCGTTTTGACTGCTTATCCTGCTGCACGATCTCACTTCCACAAACCGCACAAATCCGGTGCATTTCTTTTGCATTTACATCCAGCACCAGAATTCCTTCTTTCCACGCCTTATAGGTGAGATACTCCCGGATCCTTGTACTCAGATGCAGCGTCCCGAAATTTCCCGCACCCTTCAGCACATGCCTCCGGTACTCTTCGTCATACTTTGGAAATGCGATTACCGAGACATCCTGCTCTTTGCAAAATGTCACAATATTCAGACTGACTTGGTGTGCATACTGCTCACCCAGATGCTTCAAATACATCCAATATTTCTGATTCACCCGTCCACCGGCATTTTCACCCCGTGACTTCCGGGACTTGTCAATCTTCTCCAATACCTTGCTGCACTGGTGCGTGTATTCTTTTCCACCTTTGAAATAACGGACTGCCAGCTCTTTTCCCTCGCAGTTCATCACACTCGCCACCGCAAATGCATCTCCATTTGTAAAATGAATCCCACACACATTTCTGCCTTCTGCGATTCTTTCTTTCGCAGTCGATGCATCCTGGACAATTTCTTTTACCGGAACATGTAGCATCTCATACTTCTGATCCAGAACAACCGAAGGCGACATCAGCTGCGCCCCTTCCGGAAATGCTTTTCCGTAAAGTCTGCACCGCATCCATCTCCATTCGCGCCCATTCCAGATGCGAAGCGTAATTTCACCGGATTCAAAATCCCGATACATCCCTTTGTAGTACGTGACCGCCGAATGAAAACTCTCTGCTTTCCCGGCATAGCCATTTTCCAGTCTCGACAAATGGCTCTTTGCCGCCGCAATCCCCGCATTGGCTGCTGCCCTCCGAAAATAAAGCGGCACCTTTTCCCACGGAAGCGGACTAGGCACTTCTTTTCCATCCCGTCCCCTGATACTCAGACGCTCCATTTCCCGCAGGCAAACCTGTGAATTTTCCTCTCGCAGTTCCGAATGCTCCAGAAATAAGTCATAATAAAATTTTTGTATCTGGTTATAGAAACTCTGCGTCTCGCTCAGCCATTCCGGATGTCTACATCTCAGCCGCAGGCATTTGGTTGTGATAATATATCCCTGCTTCTTCCCCATAGAATATCCGTATCCTTTCTGCTGAACCTGATTTTGCAAATGTCGCTTATCTTCCACTTAAGCGACATTCTTTTTTACCAAGTATTTTTCTACAACGTATTTAATGTTATCATTTTTAACATATTTCGTCAAGTTAGGCATAACGGATTTAGGTGCTTTAACTGTAAAACTTTATCGAAATATTGCAACTTTTTTTACTATTTTGCATAATATTTCTTTTTAAAGAGTCAAAACAGGAGTCAACTGTTAATGTTTTCTATCAATCATTCCTTTTTTCTATTTATAATGATGGAAAAAGGAGTCTATTTATCATGTCAAGACGAGGAGAAAATATCCACAAAAGAAAAGACGGCCGCTGGGAAGCGCGTTACGAAAAAGGTCGAACCGAAAAGGGGACAATTATCTATGGATTTTTGTACGGAAAGAGTTACCGGGAAGCGAAGGCAAAAAAACTTCAGGCATTACAGAAGCAGATGCCAATGCAAAGAAGCAAGAATTATTCTGTATTTCAGATACAGGAGTTAAGCAGTCTGTGGTTGGAGTATGTGCACTTTAACCTAAAAGAAAGCACCTATATGTGTTATGCGGCATTGGTGCAAAAGCATATCATTCCATATTTTAAGAAAAATCCTCAACAATTACTTAGCAAAAATGGTTTTCAAATTTTCTATAATGACAAAATCGCATCCGGTCTGTCGACGCAGAGTGTAAAAATGATTCTTATGCTGCTGGAACGGATTTTGGCATTTTCAGAAGAGCAAGAACTTTTGCCAACGGTCAAACGGACGAAAGTTCATCCCAAAACCATTCCATTTGAAAAAGATCTGTTAAGCCCCGAAGCGCTTTCCCTGCTGAGCAGACATTTGGTGGAGGCAGATACCGCTTTTGCGGCAGGTGTTTTGTTATGCATGTACACAGGAATCCGGATTGGAGAGTTATGCGGAATAAAAGGAGCGGATATTGATCTGAAAAGAGGGATCCTGACTATCCGGCGGACGGTATCGCGAATCACAAATCCCGACATTTCCTCTGGCGGTTCGCAAACTATCGTATTTATCAGCACGCCAAAATCACTGTCTTCTATCCGAACGATACCGCTTCCGGATCAGATCATTCCTTTTTTACGAAAATGGTCCGTTTCAGACCAGCTTTATTTTCTGACAGGCAATACGAAACCGACCGAACCACGGAATGTACAGCGGCAATTCAAAAATATTTTAAAAGGATGTAATCTTCCGCAGGTGACTTTTCATTCTCTGCGGCATAGCTTTGCAACACTATGCATTGAAAATGGAATCGACAGCAAAGCACTTTCTGAAATTCTTGGACATTCGTCCGTAAAAATCACATTGGACATCTATGTACACAGCAACATGGCACAGAAAAAAGAATATCTGAACCGGCTTTCTATTTGAAAATAAGCAGTCAGATGCGAAGTCAGAAGCAGACTTTGCCGAAGAAGCTGCAGCTCAGATGGATTTGCGAAAATCAGGCGTTCCTACAAATTTTGGGGAGCGCTTTTTTTTGTGAATTTTTGGAAAGTCGCTTAAGTGGAAGATAAGCGACATTTGTTTTTATGATTAATCCAAAATTAATCCAAAAAAGTGCCGCTCCATCATCGTTTTAATGACTTTGCGACATTTTTTATACTCTATAACTGATTTCTTTATTCCGTTTTTTATTGAGGTGCATCTTTTTTCAAAACATTCTGCACGTAATCAACCGGCTTTTTTACTGCTTCCGAAATCATTTCATCTGTGCATTCCATTTCATGTAAACTCCAGATAAATTTGACAGTTTCCTCCTCTCTAACTCTTCTAACCAACACATCACTAAATCCCATCATCGTCATAGCCATATCCTCCTTAAATTTTTCTTCCCATTCAATATGTCTCTATTTCTTCTATATTTCCTACAAACACTTGATTAAGATAATCAAATATCCCTCTGTCTTCTGTTTTCTCTCCCATCCGGATAACAATTACATTCATCAGATCATAATCTTCTTCCGGTTCATCCGTCTCTCCCAGAATATCTTTTTTCCTTATCCGGTATTCTGTCATTGTATTCCTTAATTTTACCGGTACATCCTCCAGACAGATCCAGATTGAATAACACTTCTCCAAATCTGCATAATTCGTCTTTCCAGTTGCCACTCCAAGCTGACTGCTCAAATCCCTTGCGACATAATAAAGTCCTCTTTTTATAATGGGATACGTCGGATTCTTCGGTCTATAACTTTTCTGTCCTTCAAGATCAATATGAAGATTCACTAGCATATTTTCCTCTGAAAGCTTCGGATTGCGAATCCTGAACTTTGAATCAAACCGAATCAGCTTATCCGATCCTCTGGAAAGTTCTGAATCTTCGCCCCGTATCCGATATTCATCCACCTCCGAAACCGGAGTATCACTGACAACCTCATCCGATGTAATTGATGCCAGATCCAGACAATTCAAAATCTCTTCCTGAGAACACCCTTCAAATTCCTGGATCACCATCTCCATAATCGTAACAATGATCTCAATCCAATTTTTACTGTTCACATACTATTTACTTTCCACCCTTCACAATCTCCCACACCCGGTATCCCACGCTTCCATAATAATAGCTCATCGGAGCATCTCCCGGAAAATACCTTACCATTCGGTACACATAATATAGAATCAGTCCTACGCACAGAAGAATCACCCATTTTCCAAGGCTCTTCGTTTCTTTCCTCTGTATGTATCTCCGCACGCAAAACCATCCCACCAGGACAATCACACCATAAATAAACGGATGCATCTTCCATGCCCCGGCAAAGTCCCCTCGCAGCACCATAAACATTGCTCTCGTAAGCCCGCATCCTGGACAAGGAAATCCCGTCATGATCACCATCGGACACAGACTATATAAAAGCTTTCTTCCTATAACAAAATAAATTGCAAATACAAGAATCGCAATGCGGATATTCCATAAGTCCTGTAAAAGCAACTTTATTCCTGTTACTAATCTATTTTTCACAGAAGTGTTTCCAGCTTTCTTACTGAGGTGCATCTTTTTTCAAAATATCCTGCACATAATCAACTGGTTTTTTTACTGCTTCCGAAATCATTTCATCTGTGCATTTCATTTCATGTAAACTCCAGATAAATTTAACCGTTGTCTCTTCCTGCCCTATCTCTCTGCCTTCTTCTCTACCTTCTATTCTCCCTTCTTCTCTTCCCTCTTTTCTTCCTTCTTCTCTCCCTCTTCTAACCAGCACATCACTAAATCCTGTCATCGTCATAGCCACATCCTCCTTAAAATCCTCTTCCCATTCAATATGTGAATATGTCTCTATTTCTTCTATATTTCCCACAAATACCTGATTAAGATAATCAAATATCCCTCTGTCTTCTGCTTTCTCTCCCATTCGGATAACGATCACACTCATCAAATCATAATCTTCTTCCGGTTCATCCGTCTCTCCCAGAATATCTTCTTTTCTTATTCGGTATTCTGTCATTGTATTCCTTAATTTTACCGGCACATTCTCCAGACAGATCCAGATTGAATAGCACTTCTCCAGATCTGCATAATTCGTCTTTCCGGTTGCCACTCCAAGCTGACTGCACAAATCCCTTGCGACATAATAAAATCCTCTTTTTATAATTGGATACGTCGGATTCTTCGGTGTATAACTTTTCTGTCCCTCCAGATCAATATGAAGATTCACCAGCATATTTTCCTCTGAAAGCTTCGGATTACGAATCCTGAACTTTGAATCAAACCGAATTAACTTATCCAAACCTCCGGAAAATTCGGTATCTTCACCCCGTATCCGATACTCCTCCATCTCCGAAACCGGAGTATCACTGACAACTTCATCCGATGTAATGGATGCCAGATCCAGACAACTTAAAATTTCTTCCTGTGAACACCCTTCAAATTCCGGGATCACCATCTCCATAATCGGGACAATGATCTCTTTACTCTTAAAGAGCTTCTTCACACCCTTGTCATACTCTGCGCCAACGTTTACCGATGATGCAATGTCGTATTTTGTCTCTATTCTCATTTTTATTTTGGATGATTTTCTACATAATCGTCAACCAATAAATAAATTTTCTTTTCCCTCGCCATTTTTTATATTATAACATCCCCCACTACATTCTAAAAATTAAATTTTCTTAATTTATAATTTCCAAAATTTTATAAAACTTTTCCTAATCCCACTTTCTCCAACTTACTCAACACCCCTAAAAATTCTCCATTATTTAGGGAAAGGCGCCGCATCCCCATGCGGCGCCTTTCCCGTCCCCTCTCCCTCTCTGACTTCCGCAGTCGACTGAACTCAATGAAAGAAAAGAATCCGAAACAGTGGTGTGCTACCTGTCA
>NZ_BAAHSG010000059.1:0-25401 GCF_054660775.1 Allocoprococcus similis | reverse complement strand
GATATCTTTTATTACGAATTCTGCTATATATGCAAATAGTCATTATTTTATCCGGATTGCCCGGAGTTCAATACCATTTACATTTCTAGGTTGACTGCTCCAAAAAGCAATACCGTATGTGCCAGCAGGAACTTTTTCGATACAGGTACTGGTTAATATTGGGTAAAAACCGTTACCAAAGTTCATATAAAACGTATTTTGGGTTCGCGTTGAATTTATTCCAGTTATCCCCATTATAAACGCATCATAGCTTTGACCTTTGGCACAGGGAGTTGCTTTTAGTGTAAAGATATAAGTACCGGCGGGAATGGTCACAGTGGACACGTTATTCACCCAGGTTTCTTTTTTAGAATATGAATAATTATCTTTTATGCCACTCCAGTATTCAGTTCCTATGACATTCAAGCTATTATTTGCTTTTATCAAATCTGCTTTTATATTTGCCAAATTGCTATTTAATTCTTTAACTGCTAATGCATCTACAAAGAATCCTTCCTCTGTAACAAGGGCAACATCATCAAGCGAAACCAATTTATTTTCATAAATATTATTGATTGCTTCTCTTTCTTCATTTACCTCTTTTGCCCCGTAATTGCTACCTACTTGCTGATAGGTGGTTTCATCATGAAAGGAAAATGTTCCATCATTGTTTACAACTTGCCTGTATTTTCTCTTGTAATTCGATGAATCCAAAATATCATCTTTGAAATCCGTGCTTAATGGTGTATATGCCATTTTCTTCACCTCTTACCTTTATATTTTCAAATCTGTTGTTGCCATTCCTAACGTTATGCTTAATCTGCGCGGTCTATATCTCTGCAATCCATTATAATAATCTAAACAAATACGTTCAATACGATTGAAGTCTTCAAAATCAGGAGTTTTCTCATTTGCGTACCAATTTTTTCTTTCTTCATTATTAAATATAAATGTATTGTTTTTTAATAGCTCCAAATTGCTTTCAAGCCGATTAAATTCTTCTGCATACGGAAATTCATTGTACCCGTTTTTATCATCTCCCATATCTTCAAATGGTACTGTAGAATAAAACGGCAATGCCATTTCGCGAAGATAAGCAATGTTGTTTTTAATTCGGTTGTAATCCTCAAAATTGAAACTATCTGTTGAAACCCAATCAATTTTTGGTTCTTGCCACACTGTTCTTCCTCCTAGTTATCAATCCACCACCTAGTAATCCGGCGTTCAATGTTATTTGTGATTCTTCTACAATTGTCTTTAAATTGGGATCATACTTATTTTCCTGTCCAATCGTATCTCCACAGTCAATTGCCGGTTCTCCACGGTAGTCCAGTTCATATTCAATTCCAGATGAAAAGTAATCGGCAAGCCATATAGCAATTTGCTTACTATGTTCTACATCGGAAATGATAGGATTCTGCCATTCCTTATCAGTTCCACGGTTATTTACGGCTTGAACGGTATATGACGTGGATACGTTGTATTTATATCCCTTTACGACTATATTTACTGTTTCACCAACCGCGACGCCAGAAAAAGCAATTTCAACATAATACGCACCAGAAGATACAATCTTTGCAGACTGTCCACTCTTGCCCTCTTCAATACTTACCGAATATCCATAGCAAGCATCAGACATATAATAGATAGCATTTTCTCCATCGTACACAAGCGTTTCCGTTGCAAGTTCATCTTCCACACTGGATTTTGAATAAAGATATCTAGCAACTTTCACGTTCTTGATTCTATCAAGCTGTGTCCCAACAGGTGTAGAATATAAATCGTCGTACTCAATCCGATAAGACGTTTCCGAACCGATTGAAATATAATCCACATGGATTCTGCTGTTCGGCTCAGTTTCTACAAATTCGATTTCCATCTTGTCGTATTCTGGGAAATCGTATTGGATTTCAAAATCATTTGCGATTCCAGATTGAATTGTCAGTGTATCGCTCAATATATTATCTGCATATGTCCGTATAATAAATTTCTTCGGAAGTTTGTTGCTAAATGCAATGTAAATACCATATGCCTTGTATTTTGCTTCAAGCGTTCTTGTGATGACTGGATTTTCTGTAAACAGACCGTTTTCATCACTGATAGCAGAACTTACATATCCAGTATTCTGGACATCTTCCTTTGACAGAAATAGCATCTTTCCATCTGCCAACCATCTATTTTTTTCATAGGTTGCAAAATCTGATTTTTGAGTCTGAATATCAACATTTTTTATATCAGAATAATACGTAGTTCCATTTGATGTTGTTTCCATACTCGGTTTGAATAATGAATGAATACGGATTCTACCGTAACGATCATAGTCAAGTACACTTCTTCCAGCATTTGCTATGATCTGTAGTGCTTCTTTATGCTTTACTTTTGGAAGCGGATTATGGATAATAACTTTTTTTAAGTAAGTATCCAAATAATAATCATCATTTCCAACACCAGCATCAGCAAACACAAGTTCTGCCAGATCATACAATGAGATTCCTTTTTCGTAATACTGACCTTTGTAATAATCATCATCAAGAAATTTCAACACATCAACCGCTTTGATGATGGCTTTTTCATCAGATGCACTCCATTCATATACATATAAGGAACCCATCTGAAGCCATTCAATATTTCCATTGTCAAGCGTATATCCAACAGTCACATTCAACCGCTGTCCACTTTCCAAGAAGTTGATTTCCGATGCCGGATTATCTACATTGAATATCTGATTATCATTATGAAGCGTTACACTAAATTCTGATTCCGGCAAATCATCATTGATAGATGAAATGGTTGTCTTGCTACTTGCTTCAAGAATCCACTCATTATCATATTCAAGACCAAGTCCAAACTGAATATAGTCAATCCTGATTCTATTGTTCGGAACACTCATTTCCGTAATGACTAGCTCGATATATGCCGTATTGTCAAACACGGTATCTGTTTTGAAAATCTGTTCACTATTTTCAAATTCAACAGATGCTCCATCATCAGTTACTACAGAAAACTTTGTGGGATAACATTCTCCAAACTTGATTGTCAGACCTTTGATATCTGATTTTCCACAACCAAAATCAAATCTTATGTGCATTTCATTGGAAAACAACTCATTGCACGTGTATCCATCAAGCCAATATTCATCTGCATTATCGGGTAAGAAATACATTGAACCATCAGCCTTAAACATATTCTGTTCATAGGTTGCGTATCTCTTGACTGTATGCTGTTGGAAAAGCGATTTCGGATCAGAAAAAGTAGTGTAATCCGTATTTTCCAGATCTGCTGATTGTTGCGCTTCTTGATTTATGAGTCCAAGCTGTATCTTCATATACGATTCGTTACGGATTGGACGCTTCATTGATTCTTTATACTCTTTGGAAGTCTGAAACATTTCTACCACCCCGCATCGATAATGTTGACTTTACAGTTTATGTACGCCACTGGCCTACCGTATTGATCGTACTTAAATACATCTGCTGTTCTATCACCCGGATACATAGTCAAGGTAATCCAGTTATTCTCAACCATGTCCCAGAATTTGACTGTTACAAAGTATTTCTTAAACTCTTTCAGCATATCCGACCATGTTTCCGCATCCAAGTACGCCCACTCTAGGTTGTCAATCTTGTAATTGTCTCTTCCAATCTTCTGACCGACAACCTTGTTGTTTGCGTTTCTGGCAGCGTTCACAGCCGTAGTTACTACCATGTTAGGATAGCGCTTCGGTGCGGGAAACGGCTTGCCATTTACAATTATGAAATTTGATATATGCCTTGCTGCCATTTCCTACCTCCTACGCTGGCGAAAAAGAAAAGCCCGTATTTCTACGCGCTTTTGATATCTGCTTATCCATTCTCTTCCCATCCATATTTACGCTTGTGTCCTTTTTGAGAATCAATTTCTGATACTCAATAACTGTTCTTAAAAGAGCGTTCGTTTCATCGTTTGCCCTTTCAACGCCAGAACTTACACTTTCTACAATCTGGTTGTTATTCGCCACGACATGACGATTTCCAATGCTTCCGATATATTCAGAACCGAATCCGTTTTCATTCGCCACGTAAACTTCACCATTCATCGGGAATCCACCATCAGCATATCCATGTCCATTCCAACCTTTTGAAAGGCTACCATATCTCGATACAGTGTACCGGATAGCAGCTATCATATTGGAAAGCGGATCATAAATATTTTTATTGTATGGTGCAAGCGCATAACTACGGAATGTAGGATCAATCACCTGCATAAGTCCTTTTGACGGGATACCGGCTTTTGCATTGCTATCCCAATTGTTGATAGCATTCGGATTTCCGCTTGACTCTGACTGCATCTGCATCAGTAAGCGATTCAAGTTTGCTTCACTGTACTGATTGGTTAATTTCAATGCTTTCTTTGCAAGCTTTCTCCACTGTTCAACACCGGCTGACGGATTGTACTTCACATTAGAGCCACCGAAATCACTTAGAAGTCCCTTGATGCTATTTACAGCAGCATCAAATACAGAGCTGACAGCACCTTTCGCCATAGACAGTCCAGGTTCAAGCACGCCAGTCAAATCCGTAAATTTATCAATTGCAATCTGCATGAGTTTTCTTGGATTTTCCACATAGTCGAGAATATCTCCTGTGAAGTCTTTGATTTTAGCCCAAGCATTACCAAAGAAATCTCCGATACCACTCTTGAAATGTGGAATATTCTGCATCTGCATCAGTGCCTCAGTTTGGTCTGCCGGAAGTACTTTCGTACCTTTTGGCATTGGTAACATTACATTACGTCCAGTTGGAATAATGGTTTTTCCATTCGGGAATTGCACCAGTTCACGGTATGTACTTCCTGTTTGGTCATTAACCACACCAAGCGTGTCATGCGCTACACCATCAGTTCCTGTCGCATATTTCGGAATCAGTTCACCATTTCCTCCAAGTTTTCCGTATATCCAGTTTACAGCTTCACGTACACCGTTTAAGGCGTTTTTAATTGGTGTCTCAATCCATCCAGCTACTTTTGAAAAGTAAGAACCGATATTATTAAATATACCAGTAATTCCGTCATAAGCTTTTCGGAACGTATCCTTAAACCATGTTGAAATAGAACTCATATTGTTTTGTATAGCTATCCTCTTATCTCCAAACCATGAACCGATATTCTGGAATGCCGAGTTCGCATAAGTTCTTGCACCCTTAAATTTGGTATTGAACCAATCTGAAACACTGTTCATATTATTTTGTATATCTTTTTTTCTATCGCTAAACCATGTACCAATATTTGAAAATTTATTTTCGACCTGTTCTCTTGCTAAATCAAATTTTTTCCCAAACCAATCTTTTACATCATCGAATTTTTCAACGATAGAATCTTTGAGGTTACTAAAGAAATCAATAACGGATTGAAATTTATCAGTAACTCCGCCTATCAATCCATCCATTATGAAATTACCCTTTTCTTTCATAACGGTAGACGGTGAATGAATGCCAAACGCTTCACAAAATCCATCAATAAATGGGTCTACAATATGCTCTTTAACCCATGTTCCGATATCTTTTATTTTCTCCAAGATACCATCAAGAAGACCTGTAATTGTAAATTTACCATCTTCAAAAGCTGTATCTTTCCACCATTTAACAACGTCTTCCCACGCATCTTTAATAAATCCCCAGACCAAAGCAGATAGACCGCCTACAGCTGCGCCAATTCCCTCTGCAATCTTTTCTGCAATTCCAATCCAATCAATTGCGCCGATAAAATCTGCACATTTTTCACCAATCTGTTGCCAGTCTGTTTCTTCTAAAAATGTAATTATTGCATCAAGTAATCCCTTTACGGTATCACTAAGTCTAGCTCCATTTTCTACCCAGTCAAAATCAGCAACGAATGTATTTACACCTTCCGCTAAATTTACGCCAAGTTGCGTCCAATCAAACGTCCTTGCTGCTTCGCCGATTGTCGCAAACACAGCGTTCCACTTCTGAGCGAAATAATGTCCCCATGCCGTAAAATCGATTGTATCAAGAAGTCCATTGAAACCATCCCCAATAAACTTTCCGACTTCATCCCATTTCGTGTTATCAAGGAACGCATTCGCACAGTATATTCCAGTGTTGACGGCTTCACCGATAGTTTGTCCTAGTGTTGTTCCTAATCCTTGCGTTTCAACAGCTCCGTTAATAAAAGTACCAAGTGACTTGCCAATTTTTATTGCTTTTTCCTGTATTCCGTCCCAAGGTATATTATCCAAAGCATCTTCTAACTTTCGACCAACAATGCCACCAATTTCAGTAAAATCAGCGTTTTTCCATGCTTCTTTTATCTTTTTCGCAAGTTCAGAAATACCACCGTCAACATCTGTTGTAGCGAACATGTCAGAAGAAGATGGACTCGTAGAGCCACTTCCAGAACCACTTCCACTTCCAGAACTTCCAGAGTTGTCTGACGGCTGAATGACATTCAGTTCATCAATACCGAGTGTATAATTTTCTAAATCTTTAATAGATTTTCCGGCATCATCAGCACTGTTTTTTGTCGTATCAAGTCCGGCAGCATAATCTTTCCAAGCTTTTTTAGCTTGCACCACATAACTCTTTCCAGTAAGAGATGCCATAAGTTGTCCAACAGCATTCAAAGCTCCGGCTACCATATCAATAAACGAAGAGATGTACGGCCCAACTACATTTACAATCGGAGCAAACGCTACCGCCCACGCATTTTTTAGATACAATAATGATGAAACCATACTGGAAATACTGTTGTTGTATTCAGAGCTGTACTGTACCAGATTATCAGACCCCTCTTTAACAGCCTGTTTTATCTGACTGATAGCTCCGAAAATGGTAGAAAACATAATTGATGAGCCAATCATCCTTCCGAACGACATTCCCTTATTGGAGCTCTTCTGGAATAATCCAAGTTTCTTTCCAGCACTTCCTATCGCACTTCCAAGTGCTTTCAGCGGTTTTGATGCTGTTTTTACAATTGACGGAATCTTAGAAAGTGTTTTTAAAGAGATTTTCCCGATACTTTTTGCAAATTTCAGCGAATGCACAGTAGCATTTTTTAATGCAGATGCCATTTTTGCCACTCTGCTGTTGACAACACCATCTTTTAAAACACCTAATGCGCCCTTTAAAGTTTGCAATTTTGATCTGAAATTTTCAGCCGCACTTGACGCTTCTCCAAACGAATTAACATATTTTTCAATAGCCGAATAATCGTAATTTCCATTCGAGTCAACAGTAGGTGCTTTTTTTTGACTAGCTCCTTTTGTTTCTTTCTCTGGAAGTTTCAACATATCCATGAAATTCTTAGTGTAATTCCCAAAACCGCCTTTTGTCAGCTCATTCTTCAGTTCCCTAACTTTTGCCATTACTCCATCAAATTTTCTTGATGTTTTTGTAATGTTTCCGTCTTTATCAATATTTGAAATATTCCGTGAAAGCTCTTCAACTGCATCCGACGATCTTTGTGCTGATTCTTTCGTGTCTTCTGTATCAACACTTTTGCCATTTGACGCATTATATGTTTTTCCATTTCTTGTAATTGTCAACTCCGGCTTTTCTTCTGATATTTTATCAATGGCAGATTTATAGACTTCTGCTTCATTGGTGGCTTTCTGAATATCATAAATAAGTTTTTCAAAAGTCTTTCCAAGTCGATCAGTGCCCTCAATAGAGATTTTCTTTTTAAGACTCTCTCGCAATCTTGACGCTGTGCTTTCAGAATTTTTTAACTTTTTCTGTAATTCTTGTAACCCCATGCCGGACGCATCGAGACTAGAACCAACATTTGCATACTTGTCATATATATCATCAAGTGATTGTTCGGTATATTTCAAGTCACTTCTATTCGCTCTGCTAGAACCGCTCTGACTACGAACACTGCCAGTAAGCTCAACAATCCTTTCGAGACCAGAAGTATCCATTCCAGCACCAAAAATATCAGAAAATGACTTTCCAGTATCGGCAACACCTTTCAGAGAACCAGTCAAATCACTGGATTCAGATTTTGCTTTTTCAATGTTTGCAACAATCTCATTAACACCAGATATAACGCTCTCATAGGCAGCATCTTCCATCCATTCAGGTTTGTAAAAAGAATTGCTTGTCTCATAGAACTTTTCCAATGCGCTGTTAAGCTGATAAAATTCATCCTCAACATTGTTCGCATCTTTAAGAAGTCCAGGAAACATATCTTTCGCTTCATTATAAAAAGAGTCCAGTTCTATTCCACTTTTGGTAGAAAGTTTCTGTTTCATTACCGGAACTCGGTTTTTGTAAGCATCACCAAGAGATTTAGCTGTTTCCGGCGTAATCTTGATTTTGCTTGTAGTCTTAATCCAGTTGTATAACTTCTGATATTCTTCAGAAGTGGATTTTGCTACAGAACCATTTTTAGCAGTAATCTTTCCAAGTGCTTCAAGATCAGTGCTTAATCCACTATAGGATTTTCCACCATTTGCAGACAAGCCACCAGCAATCTTCTGTGAAAGTTCCCGAACCTGTCTCTGTACTTCCGGAGTGGCTTTATTGAGGTTGAAACCACTGATAAGTTCATCTGCCAGTTTCTTACCCTGACTTCTGGCAGCTTTATCCATAGCATTTCCAGAGAACAATTTGTCTACGTCAACGTTCTTGAAAGAAATACCGCCCTGTGCCATTACCATGAACTTTTCCAGTGCCGTAGCAGCTTTATTGATTCTTCTTTCCAGACCAGACAAAGCTCTGTTCGCCCGGTTGGCTTCTGCCTCAACAACTATCTCTAATGAATCAATTTCGTTTTCAGACATTTTGTTCTCACCTACCTCTTGATTCGTTTAATGCTTTTGCGTATGCTGCAAAATTTACGGATGCAATCTGCGTATTTTCCTCAATCGCTTTCTCAATCTCTTCCTCTGTCATTTCCAACTCTTCCGTGAAGATAAAGTTCTTTGACGGATATTGAGCTTTGGAATCCAGAGCACAACCAATCGCCTTTCCAACATAGATTCCAACCATCCATGCGGAAATATCTGCCATTCTTGCTTTTTCACGTTCTTCCCTATCTTTTTCTTCCTTATAAATAAGAAGAGCTTTGGGAGTCATGCCCCAAAACTCTTTATAAGGAATTTCACAGCGAGCAGCGATCGGCAACCAGTATTGATAGATATAATCCGTATAACTGGAAAACTGAATTATTCTTCCGTTTCCTCTGCCGGATTCTCTTCCTCTGTTTTCTTCTTCTGGGCTTTCTTCGGTTCTTCCGTTTTGATTCCCAGCATCTTTTTGAAAAAATCAGACTGTTTAACTGCCTCCGCAAATGCATCGGTAATATCGAACATACTTCCTCCACCGAGGATATGCTGTGTAACAACACGTTCAGCTTCGGCACGATCACATTTCAGAACTACGCAAGTGAACGCCATAGCAATAAGAGTCATCTGACCTCTCGAAAACGCTTCGGTAATAGAAATTCCCTGGCTCTCCATGTGTGTATAGTCACCGAACTGTAATTCCTGGACATTGTATGTTTTGTTGTTGATTTTTACTTTAACCATATCGGTATCTCCTTTTAACTAAAAAATAGGAAGCCTGTTACGACTTCCTATCCTGATTTTTACTGCATATTACCCAGCAAACTGAGTAGCAGCATCCTTATTGTAAATTTCTGTAGATGGCAGAATGGAAAGAGTCATTTCTCTTGCTCCATTCACAGCACCCTCATTTACAAAAACGTCATGCTGTCCTTTCCAAGAGAACTTTCCGTCTTTTCCATCTGCACCAAAATCAAGCTCATAGATCTGATCTGTATTGGCTGTCTTTTTGATAGAGTCAAACTTTTCCTTGTCATAGTTACAAGTAAACTGCATTGCGCTTACGGACTGTACGCCCGGAACAAATGTCTGCGCATTGTCTTCCAGATCAGTAGTTTCAATTGTTTCTCTTTCTCCACCTAACTGTGGATAGCTTTTGATTTTGCATAACTGTGCAAGAGCTGATGCAGTAGCACCGGCTTTAAGTACAGTGTTAATTGTGCTCATTCCAGCTGACATATTATCTTCCTTTCTACCGCTAACTACCAGCGGTCAGCGAATACCTCCAATTGGTATCCGGTGCAAATTTAAAATTTCTCTATTTCATTCACTGATGATACAAGACGGTTGAATCTTGCCACAGTGCGATAAATGTTTGTATCTAATGCATTATCGACAGGTTTCGGACCGTATGATCTTGCGTAACCCATCTGTCGCATAGCATCACAACACTGATTTATGATATTCCTTGATTCCGTGATGTTTTTATTGGAATAACACTGAATCTCAATTACTGATTTCACAGCATTCTCACTGTTTTCCAAATCCATGCAAGCATCTTGATTGTCAATCTGGACAACCGATACTGCCGGAAATGCCGGAGGACTTTTACTGGAATAATTGGATACATTCTTACAAGTTTCTGCCACATAGGTTTTTATGTTAGTCAGAACTCTATTTGAAGCGTCAATCATCTCCAAACACCCTCCTTGCAATCCTTGTAATTGTTTCTATGTTCCTTAATTCTGATGCCGTATTATACATGAACGGTCTGGACGGCATACCCTTTGTCCAATGCCATTCTCCATTTTTGAAATAAAACCATCCTTTTTCACCGTGGTTATTTACGTCATACTTCCAACCAACAATTGAAGTATCTGGATGTGGATTTTCTGATCCAACAATTCCAGTACCAAACTCAACGAATTTCGCCCACGGGCAAGCCGTATAGATGCAGTATGCCGAGCCATTATATATAATGTCACCCGGTTTTAGGCTCATACTGTTCAACAACTCACCGGTATAAATTGCGTCCTCACTCAAAATATTGGCTTTTGCAATCATAACGCCCTCTTCGGCTAACTGCCTGACAAATTCCTCGCATTTATCATTCAGACTTAATCTGTACTTTCTCACCTTTTCAGCCAGTTCACGGAAACTGCCCGGCGATAGCTTTGCTGTGTATCTAGGCATTTTTCTTCCTCGCTTTCAAAGCAATTACAAGTCCATTTATTCCATCTGCAATACCGGCAACAGTATAATCTGCCGTTTCCTTATCGACAGTACCATCTGCATTCAGTGTCGGTTCAGATATCCATACAATAGACTCTTCCTTAATAGGAAGCTTCTCCGCCGTAGATGCCGTTCTGGTGTAGTCTAGATTCGTTCCAAACATATCAGCATAAGCATTTCCTCTACTTGCCGATAAAGAGGCGTAAAAAAAAGTCGGGGAACTATAACCATTGTCATAATCCCCCGTTTCATCCCCGTTTTCATCGAGAATCGGAACATTTTCAGTGTAATTTGAATACCATAATTTCTTTGTGTTTCTTTTCAGATTTCTCAATATACGCCACCCTCCACCGTAAATGCGTACCCCTGCGACCAAAATGGTCACGCACAATCTTCTTTTGCAACTTAACCCAGTTGCCGGGAGATAATCGGATCACCTAACCTCTCTTAAATCAGTGTGCATATAGCAACAACTCCTTCAAGACACGTGTTCCGGTTCGCCCATGCTCGGCTGCCGGTATTATCGCTATGGGAAAGCTCTCCCTCAGCTCCAATCTGGTTGTAATCATACATTGCAAGGTTGCGGATATTGGAAAAATACTTCTCCATATCCTTATTAACAGTGTCATCTGTATAATTATCCGGGTAATTCCGTATTTTCTTTATTTCTCTATAGGCATTTTTGACTTTCACAAGGAGCATGGACAAATCAGCTTCTTCTGAAATACCAAGCTCTGTTGACAGTTCATCGTATATTTCGTTTACTAATTCATCCATGCGATCACCTATTTCTTCGGAGGTCTTCCGACCTTTGGTTTTGCAACCTCCAGTTCAGATTCCTCTACTTTCTCTTCTGATTTAACTTCTTTCCATCCGCACGCAAGAAATGCGCTTTTCTGGATTTCAGAAGCGACAGTTACACGCTGTCTATCTTCTTTTTCCAATGTATACATCAAGTATCACTCCTACTCTGTCGGATCTTCACATACACCGATAGCGTCTTTCTTCTTGTTAAGTACAAATGCATCATAGCGAACACGTCCTTCAACAAGGTATCCAGAAATACCAGGCGCATCATCGTGAATCTTGTACTCTGCAAGTTTGATCGGTGACGGCATAACAATCGGATTAGTGATAATAAAATGTACTTTTTCCGGGAAATAAGACTTCGGAGCTTTTACAAAGTAAACACCATCAACTTCTCCAACAAGACCGTTAATAGCAATCTGTGTAGCCATATCGCCTTTTTTGGTGAATGCTTCATCTAGTTTCAGCATATTGTAGTAGCCTGGTGTGCAAATGCAGATTCTTCCACCAGTCGGAACTTTCTTGTTGTCAAGAATTTCCTGAACCGCAAGGAATTTTTCATATGCATTGGCTTTTGTTACTGCTGTATCTTTTACGATGTTTCCAGCATCAGCACCAGCAACAAGCTTAGAAATACGGTATGTATCGATTTCCGGGATAACAACTTCATCAATCTGTCTACGGAGTGCGGCACCAGCTTCCATTGTTCCCATTGTGTCATCTTCACTCTTCTTATCAATCGTGAATGTGAACGCACGGTCTTTTGCAAGTGTCATTTCCTGCACTTCATTTCCGAGTTCTTCTGGTGTTCCATATCTGCTTGCGCCCTCTGTAGTGTAATCGCCCATTGCTGCTGTTGGCATAGAGTATACTTTTACAGTAGAGACTCCAAGCCATTCAAATGCGTAGTTTACCAGTGAAGAGGTAAGCGCACCGAGTTTAAATCTTTCATCCACCTGCTGTGAATATTTAGCTGCGTAATTTACTGCCATCTTAAATTCTCCTTTACTAACTTTTGGTAATCAGCGAACACTTCTTTACGTGTCCGGTATCTTTAAGGAAGATTAACCATTAAATCCTTTCAGGAATGGATCTTCTTTTCCATCTTCTCCCTGTCCGGCATTAACCGGCGGTCTGCTTTTCTGCCATTCTGCCTGTGCAGCCTTAATGGATGCATTATTGAATTTCTTATAAAGCTCTGTCACTTTATCACTTTCTCCGGCAAGTTCAGCTGTAGCGGCTTCTTCTGCCATTTCCTCGGACATTCCAATCGCCATATAACGCTTCTGTGCATCAATCTTAGCAAGCTTTTCTTCAAGCTCTTTGGTGTGGCGTTCTTTTGCTTCTTCGGCTTCTCTCTTCGCTTCCGCTTCCTGTTCTTCGGCTGTCTGCTTAGCTTTCAGCTGTTTACGGTAATTAGCAGCTTCGGAAGAAGTTTTATTGTAGTCGTTCTGAAGCTTTGCGTTTTTGGCTCTTTCCTGTGCAAGTAATGTCTGCGCTTCTTCAAGAGTCATTTCATGCTCTTCCGGCTTGTTTTCCGGATCCTGATTCTGCTGTACCTGTCCCTCAAGGTTTTTGTTGTCTTCCATAGTTATCATGTTCCTTTCTTTCGCGTTTAGAGTTCTCTCTCATCAGTTACATTTCGCGATTATAGACTTCTCTGTCTTCCGCGTTTGGTAAGGCACTTCTCTGTGCCATATGAAAACGGTCATGGTTTTGACCGTAATTTCTATAAATAAATAATTGAGCACCGGCAATTGATAATCTGATTTGCACTCGCCCCAAGCGAGGTATCCTTTGGGAATTGCATCCACGAATTTCCAACATGAAAAGCCTGTCCAATCGGAATGTATTTCCCATTGATTTCTCTGTGGTCTTTCCTTGTTACCTCATCCATAATAGATTCCCACCGCTTCATGGTTTTGCCGGAATTAACAGCCCCCATATATCTTGCGTGGTTAATTGCCGTATTTACTTCATTTTCAGCTATGAACCTTGCTCTATCTAGCGAATAATAGTAAGGCTCGCTCTTATGGCTTTGTGTGCTGTCTATGACATCGTAAGAAAAACTTTTTACGTGCGTTTCCAAATATTTGTCTACGTCTGTGTACTTTCCAAGCGTTTCCAAATAAGAATCCTCAATTTGATTACGGATTGGCTCATAATCTGTTTTGTTCGATTGAGCCATCGTAAATAGCCACGCCATAGTAGCGATGAAGTTGTTTTCTAAATCTTCTGCCATATGGATTCTTTCTGCTTTGTCCTCTTCTGGAATATTCATTTCACCGAAATACTGTTCAAATGGCATACTCCGTTCATTCGTAACCAGAGCATTCAATTCATCAAAACTAAGATTCGTGAACATCTTCATCACCGCCATTATCGGTATTCATTCCGTCAAGAATCGGGGAATTTCCAGTCTGATCAGATAAGTCAGACATCGTTCTCTTCTGTGTCTGCTGTTGCGTATCATCTTTCTTAATCAATGATTTCTGATATTTTTCAATCATATCTCGGCTATCAGCCCATGCCTGAGCGACATCCGGGAACAAGTCAACCTGTTCCATAGCAACACGACCATTTACGCCACAATTTATCATTGCAACCATCGAATTAACCTTTGTAGCAAGGTCATATGTCTTATTTCTGATGAATTTTGGCTTCACGTCCGAATATTCCAGTTTCAGAAGCGGACTATCATACGGCGTATCTGTAGATGCCTTGATAGCAGCTAATTCAAGCTTTACGATTTCCGCTTTTCCACGGCGTAAAATCTGTTCTTCCTTGCAAGCACTGTTTTCCGCAGCACTCCAACCAGAAGACATATTCATAGCAGAGCCGGTAGAACCACCGCCGGGGTCTGTTTGAATCGGTACATAAGCTCGCTGCAAAATCGTGTTTCTCTTGCTTACGATATTTTCCTGCACACCGGAATAATCAAATGTACTGGAAATAGCTTTCAGTAGTGGCGTACCGCCGTTTCCGGTATTGTTAGCAATAATCCACTGCCCTCCAACCGGAGCTTGTGTTTTACCGTTATCATCTTTCGGCAATTCAAATCCAACGCCGAAGAATACTTCCTGCGTAGTCTGTGCTACCGCATTGGCAAAATCAGATACTTCTACGTTCAGAGCATTCATATCTGAAATCTGACGTTCAAAGCATCCTGTTCTATCGGTAGCTCGATTAAATTCCACAATCGGAATCATTTTCAGTGGATTGATTTCTCCACTGTGCTGCATGAACGACCAAGGATTCTTAGGCTTCTTTCCATTGGTGATTTCACGCATATCTTTAATTTCGTATCTTGTGTCCGGAGTGAACACGGTATAATAAACTGTTCCGTTCTTTGTTCTGCAGAAAGTAACACCGGCAAGTTTCTCTTGCAGTGCCGAATTACGATAAATGCAGAAAGTAAATAATGGATTCAGCGTTACCAAATCAAACGGGCAAAGTCCGTCAAAGTTGCGCTTGATATCGACAAACTGATAGCCAACGCCGGTAATCTCAACAAATCTTCCAAGCTCCTGATCTTTGGAAAATGCATATTCCGCATCGTTAAGCTCATTCAACATAGAAATCGAATCATCCTGGAAATCATTTTCCTTTTCAGTTGATTTCTTTAAATCCTTATTTCCACGCTGAACATATGTAATTGGCTGTCCCCATACATAGCCGAGTTTAAACTCTGTAATCTGGTTTGCCAGATTGTCGGATACTTTAATATTTACTTCCTTACGGATAATTTTCTTTCTTACAAGTGGCTGGATACCTTTTTCGTATCGCATCAGAAGCACCATATTATCTACATTTTTCACGTGAATCGTCATTGCTTCTTCCAACACCTGAAAGATATTCTCACTTGTAATCTTTGCAACATCCGTATAAATCCGGCATCTGCCAGTCAGTTCCGGATACACAAACACTTCATTGTCCTCAGACACCGAATTTCACCTACCTTTGCATAAAAAAAGAAAGAGCTTCACGTGATAGCGGCACGCAAAACTCTTTATTCATGAACGAATTACAATTTCTTCGATTATAATTATATAGTATTTTTTTATGCTTTTTATGCAAGTTACTCTGAAACATACTTTTTTATTCTTCTGGACACTACAGACTGGTCGAGTCCAATTTCCATAGCAATTTGCTGTTGAGACTTTCCGTCTTTCACATATTCCAGAATCATTTTATCTTCCAGATCCGTACAATCAGCAATCAGCCGGTCAATTCCAATCGTAAGATCTTTCAATCGGTCAATATCCTCTTGCACTTTAATTTCCATTTCCCGACATTTCTGTTCCCACTCTTTCATCTGTGCTATTTCATATTCATTGCATCCGCTGACACTGAATCCCCGTGGTTCATACGGGAACTGAGAATTGGAGCCGTAAACTTTCCCGGCATAGCAAGACGGACGTTTTTCTATGTAATCAGCAAGCTTCTGCCGATCCTTTTCAAGGAGAACTCCAAGCAATTTGTAATTCGCAATGTCTTTTCTGGTAATTTTCATTTCTGTTGTATCCTCCTTAAATTGGACTCTGAATGATCTGTGCTGCTCGAACAAACCCTGTTGTTACAAACAGTGCGAAACTTGCCAATCCGTCCGGTAC
The DNA here is from genome assembly GCF_054660775.1 of Allocoprococcus similis. Lineage (NCBI taxonomy): Bacteria > Bacillati > Bacillota > Clostridia > Lachnospirales > Lachnospiraceae > Allocoprococcus > Allocoprococcus similis. Next base: position 8,991 of record NZ_BAAHSG010000059.1, on the reverse strand, counting down.
ATCATCATGTGGGTTTTTACCTCGTACCGAATAACTAAGTAAGAATCCCATCATTCTTCCGTAATCTTCTTTCGGTTTATAATTCTCACGGTCTCTGAAAAGCACGTGTTTCTTTACCCAATCTGCATTGACAATAATCTTTGTTTCCTTGTTGGATTCCGTGTATTTCGTAGTGATATTGCAGTGACCGCCTTTTTCTTCAACTAATTTGCTTACTTCCAGTGCCACACGATCACCACCATTATTACTTTCAAATTGGCATTGTTGCATTCCGGTATTTACAATCAAATCAGACGTTCTCTCATACTGGATTCCATAATTGGAATTATCATCGCATACACACTCGGTAAGGTAGAAATCATTTCCATACTGTAGCATACATGGTAAAAACAAAAAGTCTGTACCTTTATTCTTCGTATCGCAAATGCCCCATACGGCATCCGGTTCAGTAATAGGCAATGTAATAAATCGTCTTAATTCTTCGTCAGTATACAGGAGTCCCTCACGCTCAATAGGCTCGTTCTTATACAAACACTTATATGATATCTCATCCATTGTTCTTTCCTGATCGTGAAAGAACTCAACGCTGAATCCATTGTATTTGTATGCGAAGTTTGACTCTCCGGTAATTGGATCGATGTCTGGTATTGCAATGAACCTTGCTTTATCGTAACCATCGTAAATATCAATCAAACGGCCAATGACATCATGAACTGACCATCTTGTAGCAATGTGGATTTCCTTACAGCCATCCATTTTTCTCTGTTTAGCATCAGTACCATAGATTCTCCATAGCTTATCGAGGAAATTTTTATTTAAAGCTTCTTCAATACCACCAATCAAGTCATCACAATACAAATATCTATTGGCACGTACCTTACCGGCATTTTTGCTTCCAACAGACGTACACTGAATATTGGAAAACGGCTTGTACTTATTGAAATTGATTGTCTCTCTTTTCGCATTGGTACTATGGAACTTTACATCCGGGAAAATCTCTGACCAGCAATATTCATCTGAATTTGTGGTAATATCAAGGATGCCATCATAAAACATTCTAGTGATATCTCCGCTGTGGGAGAAAAATAAGCTGAAATCATCTGGATGTCTTCCAATGATCCATGAACAAAAAAACTTTTCGAGTGTAGTTTTTTGCGTGCCGGGCGGCATAGAAATTGAAAGAATATCAAGCTTATCATCTTCCAAATCTTGAAGTGCCTGAATCAAGCCATGTTTATTCAGCTGCTTTCTTTTTGGAGAATAAAAACGATCCTGATTTAATCTTTTTCTTTCCAAATACAGTAAATAGCTGTCAAATAAATGCGGAGCTTCAAATTTCAGAGCTTGCCAATACAAATCCTCAAAACGCACGTCCTGATTCTGCACAAGAAGTCTTTGAGCTGATAATTTGACTGCTTTCGAGAGCTTCAGACAGTATTTCAGATAATCATGGCTATCCTCATACATATTAAGACATAACTGCATGATATTGTCCCAAGTGCTATATTTATTTGAATCCTGCATCTTTAGCGCATTGGCTAATCTTTTATACTCTCTTAACTCCATGTTTCTCCTTAAATCAAAAAAAGAGCCAATATCTGCGATTTCTCACAAATATCAGCTCTGGCTCTTAGGCTCTGGCACTAAATCATTCATTTTTCTTCATATTCATATTTTACATTTCCGTATTCATCCGGCATAGGGATTGTTAAAGATACTATTTTCTTTCCGCATCCCGGACAATACGGTGGTGTAAATCCACTTTCGCTAAGTTTCCGTCCATAATAAGGTTTGTTTGCGTTATATTCAATTTTCTTGAATACATATCCGCAATGAGCACAGATTGGTTTAAACATTACAGTGGAAGTGGAATCATCTATAGTTTCATCTACTATCATTTCGCATCTTCCCGTCCTTAATCACTGGATAATACGCTTTCTTACAGTGTTTGCACCATATCGGCGTATTTTCAATATTGGAATTTTTCTCTATCCGCTGTCCAGTCTTATGACCAGCCGGACAGTAATACCAACTTTCTTTGATCTGCTCCATTATTCTAACCACTCATTGTCCAAATAATAAAATCCATATACAACCGCTCCTGTCAGTATGATCCACATAATCCAAAACACAACCATAGCAACCGTGACATTGGTTTCAAACATTTTTACAGTATCATCAAGTGATTTGTCCTTATAGAAATTCGTCTTATCAGGAATCGTGCCATTTCTAAGGTCTACAAAAATTGTACCTTTATACTTTGTTTTCACTCCGTAATACACAAATCGTACCTTTACACGTTCGCCAGACTCCCAACTATACACCTTATCTCCGGGAATCGTTTTTATGTATTTTGAAAAAGGTAATTTTATTTTTTCATAATCGAACGTGGTTCCACAAAATTTAATTTCCTTTGCGTGCAAAGATTCTGTATTTTCAGTATCCCAGCTGTAATATACCTCTGTTTTTGTATACTCCTTGCCTTTGGAATCTTTCTTTTTCACCTTACGTTCATGACGTTCCCGTCTTTCCTCAATCTTTTTGATATAGATGTATTTTCCACCTATCTCTGGATAAGTAACGGTATCTACGGATTCTAATTTCCCATACACAAAAGCATTTCCAACGTCCGTTTCCATTCCATACTGGAATAAATCTTCGCTTTCAATTTTGACTGCTTTATTGTATTTTTCATTATCATCCATGATACCGTCTGAAATCTTTCCAGAAATCAGGAAACCAATTAAGATCATCACGGCAATGATAGATACGCTTGCAAGGACTTCTCTATCTGTAATCTCCATTTATTTATCTCCGAATAGATTCTGCGGTGCATCTTCCGACACATTATATTCCAGATACGAATAAGACTGCTTTTCATAACCAGTCACATTCAAGAAAATACTTGTCGGGAATTTTCGCACATAACGATTGTACTGTTTCACTTGTTTATTGTAATTGCTTCGGTATTCAGCAATCATATTCTCTGTTATGGACAGCTCATTCATCAGCTGCTTGTAATTTTCATTTGATTTCAGTTCTGGATAAGCTTCACTGACTGCTGTTATTGCCGTAGTGACATTTTCGATATCTCCATCCTGACCTCTTCCGTCCACAACCGCTTTCAATGTATCCGCTTCGTGCGCATCGTACTGTTTTACGCAATCAGCAAGGTTGTAAACTAAATCAGCTCTTCGCTTTTCCTGGACCTTAATGTCCGACTGTGCTGTCTTAACCTGTTCTTCCATCGAGATTGCTTTATTCTGTGAGCTGTACACTCCGATTGCACACATCAGAATGACAGCAATAACTCCGGCAGCTACGATTAACGTTACTTTCCAATTACTTTTCATCTGTTTACTCCTCTGTATGGCAAGTGTTTGTAATCTTTCCGTACACATCTTCATACAGTTCCTGTTTGTCACCATTGTATGTGTACTCTGCATAGATGCCATCTCCACTGATTGTAGTAGACGCAAGGCACTTATAATTCTGTAATGTCTTACAGCTCCATACGACAAATACATTGCTTAAATCAATTGGTGTCTCTGGTCTGTTCTTCTGATACCATTCAACAAGCTTCTTTTTACATACACTCTGAAAGTGATCCATTCCTGTGATAATCATGATTAGTCCTCCTCATAAATAATATCCAATCCGTAAGCAACCGCAGCATCATGTTCAATTTTGCATCCTCTTGCGTTCTCCCAGCCTTTACAGAAGTACGCTGCATGGCACAGAGACATATTCTCTAAGGACTTAGCAAGAAAACACAATGGAATCTGAACTACTCCACGTTCTTTCATTGCGTCAGCGCTGTACCACTCATCTGTGAAAAGAGTATTCACAACCTCATATCCTTTTTCTTCAAGAACCTTAATTGCTTTCTCTCTTGTTGCTACAATTTCTTCATCAGTCTTTCCAGCCATCGGCTGACTTAACATTGCTTTCTTCATCGTTCATTCTCCTATTCCGCAAATACCCAATCTTCTGCAAGCATATCTGCCTGTGTTGGAACATACTGTTCTGCTTTCTTATTGTTCCTGTAAAAATCTTCTCCGTCACCATCACAAACTAAAACGATAATCGCACCATCTGACATGAAATTACATTCTTCTTTTCCGATAACGAAATCATACTTTCCATAAGCAAGCTGTAAGTGCCATTCTGATCCGTGAAGAAGTCTTGTGACCTTGCGTTTCTTTTTCACCTGTTTTAAGGCTTCAGAGAACGAAAACAGATTCATACCGCCTAATACCGGACAATTTTCTCCTGTCGCAATCATCCATTCATCAGATCCAATGTTCCCGAATGTATAATCCACGCACTCTGTGCTACGGACATCAATGTCCTTACCATCTTTCGTATGCATCAGAATTGACTGCGCTGGAATACTCCAAAACCAATATCCCGCCCATGATGGCAATTTCACCTTTGCTCCATGTTTCATTGCTTTAAATGCTTCGCTCCAAATCATAATTCGTTCTCCTTTTCATTTTTTATGAAACTGACATAGCCGGACTTGAACCGGCAACCATCCGGTTAACAGCCGGACGCTCTACCATTGAGCTATACGCCAAAATGCAGAGAACGGTCAAGTAAACTCTGCATTTACTGAATTGAAGTATTGTTTTAAACATGATTAAGGCTTCCCTTTATTCATCATGGTAGAAATCATATTCAGCCAGTGTGACGATAAGTCTGAGCGTCCAGGAGCGACCCTTGGCTTCTTACCGCTATCAAAGCACACACAGGATTGATACCCGTAAATTTCACGGTTCTTTCAGAATATCTTGTTTCACATCTTTAGCATGAAGATTTTTTATTAAGAATTTGCCATACCGCTACTTTAACGAACTTCTTGTGTTATACTCCGATTTCTCGGATTCAAGGCAAATCAGCTTATTGAAAATTTCCAGTTAGTCCGTAGTCTCTCACACTACTCACATCACTGGATTATTTCTGCACAGCAGACGTCTATTATTCGCCGACCACAATGATTCTGCATTTGACTTCTCTATGATGATACACTACAAGGCATTGTTGACGGTTTCCGTCTTCACCAATGGAATCACTCCCAGTGGAAAGAATCAACTTATCCAATATCTCGAATAAGCCTATCTCGTTACCATTGCATCTCAGCAGGACTGAAAAATCCATCTTCACTGAGTTAATCATGTTTAAAAAGACCGAATAGGGATTGAACCTATAATTGCGGTTTTGGAGACCGCTGTTTTCCAATTAAACTATCGACCTACGGGGTAATTGGGAATCGAACCCAAACTATCAGAGTCAAAGTCTGATGCTCTGCCATTGAGCTATTACCCAATAAAGCTGCCGACCGGAGTCGAACCGGTAACCTGCTGATTCGTAATCAGCTGCTCTATCCAATTGAGCTATGACAGCAGATAGTAAATGCGGTTTTTATGTAATTTACTACCAGAGAATGCGATGGCTGTTAATAGTTCCTCGTTTCCAAGAACCGCAAAAACTTGAAAAAACGCCGTATGAAGGAGTCGAACCTCCAAGTCGTTTCCGACTGACTGGTTAGCAACCAGCTCCAATACCATTATGGGAATACGGCATACTGGCCGGATGAATCGTCATTCAATTACGCCTCTGACACAGAAGAGCACCGGCCATATACAATCAAAACAAGGGGGATTAAATCATTCTTCAAGCAACACACTTGAAGAAATTGGTGGAGATGGAGTCGAACCACCCGAATCCGAAGACATCTGATTTACAGTCAGAACCGCTACCTCTACGGGATATCCACCAATGACGTAGGTGCGTTTTTACTGAACTGTCACCTACCATAAAACAGGTTCCGTGATTTTTCATGTGCATACCCACTACTGCGCTCACGTTCGGCTACAGCTTATCACTGCCAGTTCTCCGCAAAGATACTGAGTTGATTTTCACCTCGCTAGAAATGCCATGCGAAAACTAGCCAAGCATACTCTAAAAGTCAGGCTATCAGCTGTTGCCTATAACTTCACCCTCTGCTCTTCTCAGCTGATTATTATGACCTCCACGGCTTTTTTACATAAATCATTTTCAAAACTCGTCAGCCTCTAAAACAATTTATGCTGAGTGGCAAGGAATGGAGTTGAACCATTTCCTGTTAGTCTTGTTGACGCGCGCTTCTAACTTCTCTTACCGATGAGATACCTTGCCTTAACCGCCATCTGACGGTTAGCAATAATATTTATCGTGCCATGCAATGCACTATGCGGTTATTTAAGGTTCATATCGTTTTACCGCCAATCTACACGCAGCTCTTTTATTCCTCAAGCAGTAGTTGGAGATTTTAGAGTCTTTACTGACTATTTTCCATCAGTTACTACCGTGTCTGCACCTTGAACAGTTACCCAGCCAAATTTGTTTCTTGCCTCAGCTTCTTTCATCCGAATCAGCTCATCCGTAATCGAAGCACTGATGATTTTATTTGACTCAGCTTCAGCCTGAGCTTTCGTAATCTGAATCTGTGCATCTGTTTCAGCCTGAATCTTCTCAGTCTCTTTCTGAACCTTGATTTTTTTCCTGTTCAGCTTCTGCTTGCTGCTTTTCTTGTAATGCAGTCACGCGATTATCAATAGCTTCTTTCAGTTTCTTGTCTGGGTGAACATCAATGATTGATGCATCCAGAACTTCAATTCCGTACTTATCGGAAAATTCGCTATTCAGGTAATCAGTCAGCTCAGAATTGAGTTTTGATCTGTTTCCAGAGTAAATATCCATCATGGAATAATTCGTTGTAATCTCTGAAATTTTCGATTTCAGAACAGGCTTCACACGGCTTTCGATGATATCGTCACCGTCCATACCTTTGAACTTCTTGTATGTATCTACAAGCGTATCCGGGTTGTATCGATATGACATCTGAAAACTGATTGCAATACTTGCATCATCAGAAGTAGCAACCTTGAAAGAGTCATCTCCCTTGCTGCCCTCTCTCTTGTCTTTCGACATTACCAAGATTTCATTACTTGTTGAGAACTCTTTTACTTTTTTCATCGGACCTACAAAATTCAATCCCGGTGAAAGCGTTTCTTTCTGTACTCCATCCCTATACGTGTAGACTATACCAGTCTGTCCAGTCTTAATCAATTTGCACGAGCTGACCGTGAACGCTGCACCGATAACAGCTGCAACCACTACTACCGCGACTATTCCTTTTTTCTTCATTCGTCCATTTTCCTCTCTTTAATTTCTTTTTCTGCTTTCGCATTATCTTTAAGGATTGAAAGTAAGATTTTATTTCCTACCCAAGCCAAAAGCATTCCAATAATCAAAAATACGGTTAAGGCACCTACAAATACTACAAACATCTTAACTCACCGCCTGTGCTACAAAATATAATAAATTTCCAATAGATATTAACAACAATCCTACCGTGATTCCAATGTTGATTCCATCTCTACGAGCTTTCATCATGAAGTACAGCATAGAAGTAAACATTGCTACCATTATCAAATTTGCAATCAGGAAAATCAGGCTGATTATCATTTTCGGTATCTCCTTCTCATTGGCAATCCGTGAAGTTTTCTCCAGTTATTATCAGCTCGCCGCCCTAAAATCATCCGTCTGATTTCTGGCGGTATCTTACGTATATTAACTGTAATGCTCAACGCTTTTCCATCGAACGGAAGAAGATCCTCTACGGAAATATCCGGCGATATATCATCAACAAATATTTGATTTCTTGTTACCGGGATATAGCTGTTTTTATGTTCATCGAAAATAAATAGTGAATCATTTCTTTCATCTTCGCCCATCAAGGGAACCTCCTAAATTGCATTCACGCTCTGAAATGCCTTAATCATCTTCGGAAACTGAATTGATATCCAGTCAATAATTGTCTCTTCGTGGCCGAACTGTTTATAATGCTCAAAGTTTGCTTGCAATCCACTTTCAGCAAGGAAAGCATGTATAATCTCATGCCGTAGCTGCTTTCGCATCAATTCATCGAAATCACCAACTTCATTTACATTGTCGTCCCTGATTCTAATTTCTCTCGATGTGTAATCACAATAACCATCAATATCTTTATCTTTGAATGGTTCCCTAATCACTTTATATTCAGTTCCAAGAATATTTACTGTTGTCATTTTCAAAGCATCTCCTACAGGTATTTGAGAATCAAACTAATAACTGCTATAACCGCAATCACAAATGTAATCATGTAAGTGAATCCAATAATCATAAATAATATCTTCTCACCTATTTTGTAATTAGTTGTACAAGTAAGCCTTAATTTATTACCGGCACTTAAAGTATTGAAATACACTCTTGTAATAATAAAAAGTGCTATGCTGATAACTAATAGTGTTAAGGTGATTTTGATTAGCATATTATTTATATGACTCCTTTTTGTTTTTGGTCGTTATTTTGGGAGGTCAGAGACACCCGGGGCTCCGCCCCTCACAGACCCCCGCCCCCGGTCATCCCAGGCAACAGATATCAGTTCCACAGTCCATCGAACATATGTATCTATACGACAAAGACTTATTTGTTTTATACATCATGTACTATATCTTGTATCTTTACTTTTTGCAATACAATATCTTGTTTTCTGTATCATTTTTCGTTGCAAATATTAAAATACATCAAAAATCAAATGAAGATTCGTCCGCGTCCTGATCTTCCAGCTGATCCACTCCAATGTCCTGTGCTATCTGTTCAACCGTCTTTCTCGCTCCAGTGATCTGCTCCTGCTCTACTGCTTTCGTTTCTGCCATGCCGTAAGCAGCTTTAGCAATGAATATCTTGTTAGCATCCGTCCCCTTGCTATTGCTCAAATTCGACGCTAATCTGCCGGCACAATACTGTTTCCATTTTTTAGCCGTCTTGGAGTGCGGCGAGGTTGGTCCACCTCTATAATCCCCATTGATCCATGATGTGATAGTACTAGGATCTATATTGATCATCATGCTAAAATCATACAATGTTGGTAATACTCTATACTTACTGCATAATCTCTTGTAT
>NZ_BAAHSG010000058.1:0-922 GCF_054660775.1 Allocoprococcus similis | reverse complement strand
CCAGGATCAAACTCTCGTTGATATATGTTTCTTGCAGCTTCGCTGCTTAGTAACATAATCGTTCTTCAACTCGGTTGAAGAACTACTCCGTTTGTACCCAGTCAAGAATCGCTTGGCAATTCTGTTCCTGTTTACTGTTCTGGTTTGACATCTTTCGATGTCCGTTCTTGAAAAATCTCTTTAAAGAATTTTCAGGGTTTGTTGTCTATTGTTCAGTTATCAATGTTCTTTTTTGTTGTTGCCGTTTCATGCGACAGCTTTTATATTATATCAAAGCGTTTCATGTTTGTCAACAACTTTTTTATTTTTTTTGCTGTTGCGAAGCAGTTCCTCACGCGACAGCTTTAACAGAATATCATATCCATCCAAGATTGTCAACAGCTTTTTTATTTGTTTTTGCAATTCATTTTTCTTTGCAGTTTTATCTGAATTTTCCAGACTCATCTGTTCAAAAATCTTGCAATTCTTCGAAATATTTGCCCGTATGACCTCTGCATGCCACTCCTTAGTCTCTGTCTCGATCAGCGAACGAATGTTATCTTAACACGGTATTTCCGAATTGTCAACGTTGTTTTTATATTTTGCGCAATTCAGAATATTCCGACAGTTTGGTGCTTCAGTTCAGTATTCCGGTTCAGCCATCCATTTCCTTTTCCATTTCACATTTACAAAAAGCAGCCGTACCAATATACTCTGATACAACTGCTTATATTGTGACATGCTCCCACCACTTAAATCACAGATTTTGAAGTGAGGGCTTCTTGCTCAATGGCTCTACTGAGCCAAGTATCTACAAGCTATCCTCGCGTGCCCCGCGATTCATTTTACCCAGTTATGGGATATTTTCATTGTCTGGATACAGACACTTTCCATTTATCCTGCTAACAACATACGGCGTGCTTCTTCACGTATATTGATTGCC
>NZ_BAAHSG010000057.1:0-3890 GCF_054660775.1 Allocoprococcus similis | reverse complement strand
TTTGAAATTTATATTATAAAAATGGAGGTTAGATATGAAAAAAGGATGGGGACTTCAAAATTCCAGAAGCAGAATGATTGCTTTGTTTATCGTGGACATGCTTACTGTGGTTTTGGATTCTTATTTAGCGATTATATTGCGCTTTAAATTGGATAACATCTGGGTACCAGAGGAGTACATGAGCAGTGTAGAACACTACATGATTATAAATGTGATTACGACGGTAATTATCTTTTTACTGTTGAATCTGTATAATCGTGTCTGGTCTTATGCCAGTTTATATGAGATGCTATTGATTGTGTGTGCCGCAATGCTTTCGACAGCATTTCAGGCTTTTGGATTCAGTTTATTATATTTGCCGATTCCAAGAAGTTATTATTTCTTCTACTTTATTTTGCTTAGTATTACTACGTTGATCACTCGTTTTTCATATCGGATTTTGCACACGATGCAGAATGGAATCAAAAAATCAGCGAAGCATTCCCGTAATACGATCGTAATCGGAGCTGGTGAAGCGGGAAATATGATCATTAAAGAACTGAAAAGCAGTAAGTATCTGAATCAAAAGGTTGTATGTGTTATTGACGATAATCCGTCGAAAAAGGGAAAATATATTCATGGAATTCGGATTATCGGTGGAAGAGATATGATTCAGGAAGCAGCAAAAAAATATGATGCAGAAGAAATTATCCTTGCAATTCCGTCAGCAGGAAATAAGGCTACCCGTGATATCTTAAGAATTTGTAATCTTACAGATTGTAAACTTAAAATTTTACCGGGCATGTATCAGCTTATCAATGATGAAGTTGGAGTATCAAATCTGAGAGAAGTATCGATTGAGGATCTACTTGGCAGAGATGCAATAAACATTGATATGGAAAGTGTTGGACAGTATGTAAGTAATAAACGAGTACTGGTTACTGGTGGAGGGGGATCAATAGGCAGTGAGCTTTGCCGTCAGATTGCTGCGCATAATCCGAAGCTTCTGATTATATTTGATATTTATGAGAATAATGCATATGAGATTCAGCAGGAACTGATCCGAAAATATCCAAATCTGAAGTTGGAAGTATTAATTGGATCTGTCCGTAATACGAGTCGAATTGAAAGTGTAATGGAATATTATCGCCCGGAAGTTGTATTTCATGCAGCGGCCCATAAGCATGTACCGCTTATGGAAGACAGTCCGAATGAGGCGATTAAAAATAATGTGTTTGGAACATACAAGACTGCAAGAGCAGCGGACAAGTATGGAGTAAAGAAATTCGTACTTATTTCTACTGACAAGGCTGTAAACCCTACTAATATCATGGGAGCTTCAAAGCGTATGTGTGAGATGATCGTGCAGACATTTAGTAAGTATTCCAGAACAGAATATGTAATTGTACGATTTGGAAATGTACTTGGAAGTAATGGTAGTGTAATACCACTTTTCAAGAAGCAGATGGAAGCAGGTGGACCAGTTACGGTTACACATCCAGATATTATTCGTTATTTTATGACGATTCCTGAAGCTGTATCACTGGTGTTACAAGCAGGAGCCTACGCACATGGTGGAGAAATCTTTGTGTTGGATATGGGAGAACCGGTAAAGATTGCCGATCTTGCAAAGAATTTGATCCGGCTTTCCGGCTATACACTTGGTGTGAATATGGAAATTAAATATACTGGTTTAAGACCGGGTGAAAAGTTGTATGAAGAATTGCTGACAAAAGAAGAAGGACTTCAAAAAACAGCGAATGACTTGATCTTTATTGGGAAACCATTGGAGTTTGATGAGGTACATTTCTTAAGCCAGTTAAGAGAGCTTGAAAAAGCGGCGATGGAAGAAAGTCCGGATATTAAAGAAAAAGTTGCTGGAATTATTTCAACGTATCATATCAGACCGGAAGACAAGAAGAGAGATAGTGAGGCTTTTCAAGAACTAGTGAGTCTGGGAAGAATCAGTCATGAAGGGCCAAGCGTAGAAAAAGAGCATACAACTATTTAACAACAATAGTAGTTTGGAGAACAAAATTATGAAAATGTCATTGGTAGTACCTTGTTACAATGAAGAAGAAGCAATTCCTATTTTTTATAGAGAAGCTTTGAAAGTAATAGAACAGTTGAAAGATGAGTTTGAATTTGAGTTTTGTTTTGTAGACGATGGAAGTAAAGATGGAACATTGCAGTGCTTCAAAGATCTGCGGGCGAAGGATGAAAGAGTTCATTACGTTTCGTTTTCAAGAAACTTTGGAAAAGAATCTGCATTATATGCTGGATTACAGCTTTCAACAGGAGATTATGTTGCAACATTGGATGTGGATCTGCAGGATCCGCCGTCATTACTGCCGGAAATGTGGAAAACAATTAAAGAATCAGAAAATAAAGAAGATTATGATTGTGTTGCAACCCGGAGAGTTAACCGGGCAGGGGAACCGCCTATCAGATCTTTCTTTGCGAGAATGTTTTATAAGATCATTAATAAAATGTCATCAACAGAAATTGTAGATGGTGCAAGAGATTTTCGATTAATGAAACGAAAAATGGTGGATGCTATTTTGAGAGATGCAGAATATAACCGTTTTACAAAAGGAATTTACAGTTGGGTAGGGTTTCATACAAAGTGGATTGCTTTTGAAAATGTGGAAAGAAGTGCAGGAGAGACAAAATGGTCTTTCTGGAAATTGTTTTTATATTCAATCGAAGGAATATTGGCGTATTCTACAGCACCGCTGGCAGTTGCGTCCGTGTTTGGAATTGTATTTTGTGGAGTTTCTTTTGTGTCAATGCTTGTGATCATTATTAGAGCATTGGCATTTGGGGATCCTGTTGCCGGATGGCCATCATTAGTAACAATAATATTCTTTTTGGGTGGAATCCAGTTATTGTGTCTTGGAATTATGGGATTATATTTGTCAAAGACATATTTGGAAACGAAAAAGAGACCTATTTATATTGTGAGAGAAAGTGAGTGACTAATGGGTTATCTATTGAAGTGATTAAAGCTGTTTAAATCATGACATATAGATAACCTTTTTGCAGAGAGGAGAAAAGATATTAAAATATCTTTTGGAGATTATGGGAAAAAGAAGAATAGAATGGGTTGATTGTGCAAAAGGTATAGGAATTATATTAGTAATAATTGGTCATACAGTAAACAATGGAAAATATGGAAGTAGCTTGAGAGGAATGATTTTCTCTTTTCATATGCCGTTGTTTTTCATATTGAGTTGTATGACTTTTAAATGTTCTGAAAACATAGAACAATATAGAAAAAAAACAATTCATGCTTTAAAGCATTTAGTCATGCCTGCGATATGTGTTTTCGCTTTGGTAATCATAATTGAGTGTAGAAGAAATGTTAATTTAATATTTGATTTAAATTATTGGAAACAAGAGATGTATTGTTTGCTTTTTGCGAGTGGTGCAGAAGTAGAGTTTAATGGATTCAAAGTGAGAGGAATTGGAATACCGTGGTTTTTCTTCGTGTTATTTATTGGGAGAACAATATTTGATTATCTCCATTTGTGCTTTGAGGAAAAACAATTGGGAGTCATTTCAATTATTAGCTGTACGATAGGAATTTTTTTTGGAAGCATACAATGGCTTCCGTTTTCATTGGATATAGCGTTAGCTGTTATGCCCTTTTTTTATTTTGGATATAAGCTAAAAAAAATGAAAGTCGAAGAGCAAGCTTTCAAAAAAACTTTCACATGGGGGATTGTATGGATTAGTATTTTGTATATTACTTTTCCAGATTATAATAATTGGACATATTTGGAATTAGCTATGAGAAGATATAATTTATTTCCTATATGTTATTTGACAGCTATTGCAGGAACAATGATGACAATAGAATTTAGCGTATTAATCTGCAATAAATTAGGGAGAATAATGAAACCTATAAT
>NZ_BAAHSG010000056.1:0-36286 GCF_054660775.1 Allocoprococcus similis | reverse complement strand
AGTTTCATATAATTTGCTATTTAGTTCAGAATCCCTCTAAAAAGAAGAAAGGAGTAACGATGAATATACTTTTTTTAGACCAGAAAGAGAAAGAACCAGTTGAAGGAAAAGTAGTCAAACAAGATGATTCACATATTCTAATTGAAGGGGTAGAGAAAAACACTTCTGGGTTTCGACTACTTACAGAGAAAGGATATGTTTTTGGTAAGTATGAAGAGTTTACTACACTTTATAAAGAAGAAGAAAATGGATTTATTCTGTCTAATGACGGAAGTGTATATGTAGAACCGGAACCAATGCCAGAACCGGAACCAGAGCCATATGAGCCAACTTTGGAGGACTTGCAAGAGGCTAAAGTAGCTGAAATGAATATGGCACAACAGGAGATTATTGCTGTAGGTGTGGATGTCGTTCTTACGGATGGAACTACAGAACATTTCACGTTGGAAGATCATGACCAGACAAGTCTTGTCGGATTACAAAGTCAGGTCGCAGCTGGAGAAGAAAACATTCCGTGGCACACATCGAATGAAGCGGAACACTGCAAATTCTACAGCAATAAAGATATGAAAAAAATTACAGCAACCGCAATGGCTTACGCGACATGGCACGTAACATATTTCCGTGACCTGCGCATTTACATCCGTTCGCTGGAAAGCAAGGAAGATGTAGAAAAAGTCACTTACGGAATGGATATTCCAGAAGCATACCAGTCAGAGCCATTGAAAGCAATGATGGCTCAGAAATCATGAAGAAATTAAGACCGCTGATTCTGTTTGTGATTGGCGGTCTGATTTATATATTGATTGAACTTGTTGCAAGAGGGCGCACTCATTGGACGATGTTTATTGTTGGAGGGGTGGCGTTCTTCCTTATTGGTTGTATCAACGAAAAATGCCGGAAGATGCCATTGGTAAGGCAGATGTTGATCGGTGCGATTGTGATTACTGCATTGGAATTTGTATGTGGCTGTATCGTGAATTTGTGGCTCGATTGGAATGTTTGGAATTACAGTAATATGCCATTCAATTTATTTGGTCAGATATGTTTACCGTTTTCAATTTTGTGGTTCTTCCTATCAGCCGTAGCAGTTGTACTTGATGATTATATAAGACATTTATTATGGGGCAAGAAAATACCGCACTACAAATTATTTTAAAGAGGATGTCTGAAATGAAAGATGTAAATGAGTAGTGGAGTAGAGGTGAAATTATGGATAATATTATAGAAGTACAATTTAACGAAATGTTGCAAAGAACACGAAGTATCTGGCAGTATGATTACGGACAGGTTCTAAAAATTCTATCGGATGGGGTGGTACTACCAAATTTCCTAGAGGTGCATTTCTCCTTATCAAGGGAAAATGAAAAGTGCATTACTCGCATAGGGACAACAGTAAATGGGGTAACCGAGGTTCAAATACCAAACGAATTATTGAATACCGAAAATAAAACACATGATTATTTTATATATGCATTTATATATGTATCTACAGAAAAATACGGAAATACGAAATGTGAAATAATTATACCAGTAAAATCCCGAATCAAACCAGAGAACCCATCAGAAGAACCATTGCCGGAGCCGAATATATTTCACGAAACGGTTGAATCTGTTAATGCGGCAGCTGATCGGGCGAAGATGGCAGAGCAGAATGCAAAGGCAAGTGCGACAGAAGCCGGTAAGTATGCTGCTAGTGCATCGGAGAGTGCAGTTACAGCAGAAAAGACCAAGGAAGATGCTCTTAGGAAAGTCGGAGAGAAAAAGCAGGAAGCAATCGAAGCTATCCAGAATCAGGAAGAGACCTCTGTAGGCAAGATTACTACTCACACTGATGGTGAGATCCAACGGATTCAAAATCAGGTTGCAGAGTCCAAGGGAGAACTTGAACAGACCATTATAAATGCTGGTGTTTCTGAGGAAGAACTGGATGAGTCTATTCAGACTGCTAGTGACACTAAGACAGCGCTGGACAAGTCGGTGGAGCTGGCGGGAACTGCAAAGACAGAGTTAGATACATCCATCCGGGAAGCAGGAACTGCCAAGACAGCTTTGGACGGATCCGCGAAGACTGCCGGTGAAATGCAGGAGACTCTGAGCGCAACTGTGAAGCAAGCAGGTACTCTAGACACTTCTCTTGGCGAGAAGATTGAAACCGGAACACAGCTCAAGACAGACCTTACAGTTTCCGGCGAAAAGTCTGTACA
Source organism: Allocoprococcus similis (assembly GCF_054660775.1). Lineage (NCBI taxonomy): Bacteria > Bacillati > Bacillota > Clostridia > Lachnospirales > Lachnospiraceae > Allocoprococcus > Allocoprococcus similis. The sequence continues at coordinate 34,079 of NZ_BAAHSG010000056.1, read as the reverse complement.
GGATATTCAGACAGCCGGAAGTGAACAGCTGGATAAGATGCAGGCAGTAGCAGAAGCGTTCACAGCCGATCGGGAGCAGATCGCGACCAATAAAGAGGATATTGGTTCGCTAAAGGAAGATTTATCCAACAAAATTACAAAGTTCTATGCATCGAATCAGGGCGAAACTCACATCACTGATTCTGATAATGGCAAGATTCAGGATATGATAATATATGGGAGGTCAAGCCAATTTACAACTACTGGAAAGAATCTTGCACATGGTAAAAATGAAAAATATTATATCAATACTTCTGTAAACTTATGTGGATTTAATAATGATGACATTGGAATGGCTATTGATGTGAGCAATTTGACAAACGTAACTATCAGTACAAGAAGTATTCAAGATAGATATCGTATTGGTTGTGTTGATACTGTTCCGACAGATGCAAAAACGGTTACTTGCTACAATGGGAGAAATAAAGATGGAACAAAAGATTCATATACAATAGATACAAAAGATTACAATTATTTAATTGTAAATGCAACAAAACTCGAAGATATTCAAGTAGAAAAAGGCTCAGAAGCCACTTCCTACGAACCCTACACTGGCGGTATCCCATCCCCATCACCGGATTATCCGCAGGAGATAAAAGCAGTAGTAAATCCTAAAGTGGTGGTAAGGGGAAAGAATCTGTTAAAAGCTACAGGACAAACACAAACAATAAACGGAGTAACATTTACCAATAACAGTGACGGAACATACACAGTAAATGGAACAAGCACCGCTAACGCACTTACTTTTTTTACGGCAGTATCGACTTTTACAATCAAAGAAAACGGAAAATATAAATTAACAGGATTGCCAAAAGGACAGGCAATAAATGACGATATATGGTTCGGTGGAACAAGAGTTGAATCGGCAAAAGAAGATGTTGTTCTTGCTTTAAAAAAAGGAGATATTTTAAATCTGGTTTTTATTGTCAGAAAAGGAGCTACACTTAATAATGTATTATTAAAACCAATGTTGTCACTTGATACAACAGCAACTTATGATGATTATGAGCCATACACTGAACAATCCGTCACACTTCCATATACCCTCTATGCAATACCAGTATCAACAGGTGGTAATGTAACTATAGGAAATCAGCAGTATGTGGCAGATTATGTGGATGTGGAGCGTGGGAAAGTAGTTAGAATGTGTGGAAGGGAAGCATTTAATACAAAAAACGGGGAGATTAATGAAGAATATCGATTATTCATCCATATTGGCGTTCCTGGGAAAAAAGGTGATAAAGAATGCATATTTTCAACATTTAAATGGACCAGTTGGACAACATGGGTATCAGGCACATCACTATATATAAAAAATATAAAAAAACCAAATAATGAATTGTATACCGCGCAAGAATTAAAGGAGCTGAGTATTGATTTTGATGTGATTTATCAATTATTAGAGCAACAAGAAACCGACCTCACACCAGAACAGACACAGGCATTAAAAGAACTTGTAACCTATTATCCAGTAACAAACATCAGCGTCAATTCAGAGCAGTTGGACGGATATACAGTATTTAACTACCCGATTTCCATGAAAAATGGATGGGATTATGTAAAGAAGCAACTTAACGACAATCGTGATTATATCTATGACATGGATATACAATCAGCAGAAGCCTATGTGAACAGTGAGTACGCAGTAGCACTTGCAGAATTGGAGGTATGATTATGTTATACAAGACATTGAAAAAATTAAAGGAAAGAAACGGTCTGACAGAAGATCTGAAGAATAAGATTGACATTTTCTTCGCCACGGGCAGAATTACTGAGGAACAGTATAATGATCTGATGGATATTGGCAATGAAGAAATTCGCTAAATGGGCTATTCTATATTATTGTGAAATCGAATGTATACAAGGAAATATTGTTGAATGAGCCAAAAGTACAGGAAGCTATTAAACACACACGAGGAATTATAGTTTTTGAAAATGAGGTATCGAAAAACACCGAACTCTCTTGAAAATATCTTAACCATTACATTATCTGATACAATCAAAATAAAAATATCAGAGAGGTAATGAAAATGGAGAAATGTGAATTTTGTAGCAGAAAGGTACTCTTCGGCAAAAAGGATATGAGCAATCTGTTGGGCGCACGTCCGGTGGTACTTGCTAAAGGAGATCCGGTAAAGCGGTTGGAGTTGTGGTTGCTTGGCGGCGAAGTGGACGAACAAAGTGTACTGCATATTGGGGTATCTGATTACGGCGGTGAAGAAAACATGATGGAAATGAATATACCGATTAACTACTGTCCGAGATGTGGCAAGAAATTATAACAGAATAACAGACAAAAGGCAGACTCTTCGGAACTGTCTTTTTTAATGGAGAAAATATGGATATCAGAGCGAGACCGAGAGGTCTTATTTTTGTACGCAAAATTAAGAAAGAGAGACAGATGCAGTGAAAGAATTTTTGATGCAGACATATACGCTGATTCTTCCTATTGTGCTAGGTTATATCATCTGGCTGTTGAAGAACCAGAAGCATTACAGAGATGCAAACAGCAAGGGAACGATGATTCTCTTAAAAGTAAAATTGTTTGAGTACCATGATAAATATATGGAACTTGGTTCTATCCCACCTTACGCATTTGAAAATTTTTGTGATATGTACGAATCGTATCACGAATTAGGCGGGAACGGAACTGGAACAAAGATGTATGAAGAGATTAAAGACCTTCATCTAAACAAGAAAAAAGGAGATTGATATTATGGAACAGATTATGAATTATGTAAAACCGGAACTGGTAGTAGTAGCAGTTGTACTGTACTTTGTTGGAATCGGTTTAAAAAATACCGAAAAAATAACAGACAAGTATATTCCAGCAATACTCGGTGTTGTTGGGATTACTATCTGCGGTATCTACGTGGTAGCAACTTGCGACCTTAAAGGTACACAAAATATTGCAATGGCTATTTTTACGGCAATTGTACAGGGAATTTTAGTGGCTGGACTTAGTAATTATGTGAACCAGTTGATTAAGCAGATGAATAAGGACGAATAGACAGACGAAGCTATTTGTTTTACCACCAAAAGTTAGCGATAGAAAGGAAAAGTTATGGCATTAAATGGAATTGACATCAGTAGCTGGCAAAACGGGATCAATCTTGCGGTTGTACCATGCGATTTTGTGGTGATCAAGGCGACAGAGGGGATAAATTATGTAAATCCGGATTATATGAGAGCCTATGAGCAGGCGAAAACTGCCGGAAAATGCCTTGGAATCTACCATTATGCCAACGGCGGAAACATTCAGGCGGAAGCGGATTACTTTTTAGGAAATGTTGGCAATCGTCTTGGAGAAGCAATGCTTGTCCTGGACTGGGAAGCAGGAAACAACAGCTCATTTGGTAACTGCGATTACGCCTGGTGCAAGTCTTGGCTAGATTATGTATACAGGAAGACCGGTGTGCATCCCATCTTATATTGTTCACAGTCGATTGCATATAAATTCGACAATATAGGCAACTATGGCTTGTGGATCGCACAGTATGCGGATGACGATCCAACTGGTTATCAGGACGCACCGTGGAATGAAGGTAAATATACATGTGCAATCCGGCAGTACACGTCTTGCGGACGTTTAAATGGTTATGACGGAAATCTTGATCTGGACAAATTCTACGGAAGCAAAGAGGACTGGGGCAAATATACCGCAAGCGATAAGGCAAACGTAGTTGTTCCGGAACAGCCAGAGACGCCAAAACCAGCAACAGCATCTCCGGAAGGCTCTACATTAGATCTAGCATACAAGACGATGCTCGGAGAGTATGGAAATGCAGAAGATCGAATCCAGAACCTCGGAACCAGATACGAAGAGGTGCAGAATTTCATAAACCATATCTGGGCAACGAGTACAAGCAACTTGGTTCAGGAAGTATTATCCGGACGATACGGGAACGGGGACATGCGCAAGACGGTCCTTGGCAGCCGATATAACGATGTACAGGATCAGGTTAATGCCGGAAACGCACAATACTATACCGTGCAGAGCGGAGATACGCTTTCCGGTATTGCAGCTAAATACGGCACATCCTACCAGAAGATTGCACAGCTCAACGGCATGTCTAACCCGAATCTGATTTATGTAGGGCAGAAACTTAGGATAAAATAATAAGCTGTCAATTCATAAGAAGATGTGTTAATATCCTATTATAAATAAGGAAGAAAAATACTTCCATCTTGTATGTGCAAACGAACTTGCGCACATGGAAATGATCTGTGCAATTGTTTACCAGCTTACGAAAGGACTGTCTCCGGAAGAAATAAAAGCATCTGGTTTCGATAAATATTATGTTGATCATACACTTGCATTATATCCGGTAGCGGCAAGCGGGCCGGCGTGGACAGCGACATACTTTCAGTCAAAAGGAGATCCGATTACGGATCTGCATGAAGACCTCGCTGCAGAACAGAAAGCACGGACAACGTATGACAATATCTTAAGGCTTGTAAAAGACCCGGAAGTATGTGATCCAATTCGCTTTTTAAGAAAACGGGAAATAGTACATTACCAAAGATTCGGAGAAAGTTTAAGAATCGTTCAGGACAATCTGAACAGTAAGAACTTTTATGCAATCAATCCGGAGTTTGATATGGATTCAAATTGTAGCTGTGGCAACTAAAACAGCGAGTATGGAAAAATGTCCCAATTATAAAAATTATGTTATAAAAATCCGGTTCGATAAAAAGGTGCAACCTCATAGGCTGCACCTTTTTAATGCCTGCCTGCTAATGTTATTCTGTATATACCATGCTGATATGTGATAATGCATAAATTCTACTCAGTATCTTATAATTAACGAGGGGAATGATCCTGGATATAATCAGCCAGCATTGAAATAAATTCGGATGCGGTCGGTTTGTCAAATACAGGATAACCAAGCAGCGGGCTTAAAATTTTATTGGAATTCTGATTCCAATAACTGTTGATCATTGTGCGGATGGCAGCTTCAACGCACATGTTGGAAACGCCATACTGCTCGCCGACAACACGGTAGAGATTAGAGGTTACGTTCTTCATGTAAAATTCCTGATTTTTGAGAACGAGGGCGACTGCTGAGGCAAGATAATTATAACCAGAATAGGTGGAACGAAGGCCGGCTTTTCTTAAGACATGCCTGACATCATACATAGGTACCTCCTTCAAATATCCATATCGACTATCTAATTATAGAATAAAGGAATTCTAAAGATATGTAAATAATTTTGTCCATAACGATATAGTTCGTGAGATTTCGATAGAGAATATGAGACAGAGCAGAGAACTGTTTTGTGTGGAACCTTATTTTTGGAATGGCAGATAAACTCAGTGAATAGGATGGAAAAATCCGCCTCTTTTTGCTATAATCCTTAATTGGATAGAACAGACAGAATCAATTCCAGGAGTGAAATTTATGAAGATACAATATCAGAAAATAGAAAACGGACTTGAAATTCTTCGGATCTGGCAGGATTCAGGAATCATAAAAGTGCCTGAGCAGATAGAGGGAACCCCGGTTATCCGGATTGCGCCATATACATTTTCCATGCATAAGGATGAAGAAGAGAAAAATGTACTCGTTTATCAGACCGGAGAAGGTGAAGTGGACGACCGTTTTGCGCAGCCGGAAGAGCTCTGCTGTGGCGGAATGGTAAGGGAGATCCATCTTCCGGCTACCGTACAGTCGATTGGAAATTATGCATTTTACGGATGTATGAATCTGAAGCTTTTCCATGGGACAGATGCGATCGTGCGGATGGGAAGCGGTGTGTTTACCGGATGCCGTCTGGAAAAAGTGGAGATTGATTTTATGGATGGAAATAAGTCCTGCCTTAAGGAAATTCTGACGGAGATCCGGTATCAGATCATTGCAACACTGCGTTATCAGGAGACGGAGACGAAGATCCTGTTTCCGGAATATTATGCAGATGCGGTGGAAAATACGCCGGCGCGGATCGTGGAGACGCATTATTATGGTTCCGGTGGAGAGTACAGGGAGTGTTTTTACCGTCGGGAACTGGATTATGGGAAATATGACCGGCTGTTTGCACTTTCCGAAGCAAGAGATTCGGAGGAGGCAATTTTCAGTGTGGCACTGATCCGGCTGAAATATCCGTGGAAGCTGGAAGAGCCTGCGAAACTGCGCTATGAGAATTATGTGAAGGCGCACATGGAAGAAATTGGGAAAAGCTGTATCTGTGCAGTGAAGGAGAGACGTGAAATTGCCGCGGGAGATCCGCAGGAGGTGCTGCTTTTTTGCTGCAAGGAGCATTATTTTGATGAACAGTCATTGGAAAAGACGATTGCTTATGCGGCAGATGCCGGACAGACAGAAATTTCAGCCATTTTGATGGACGAGCGTTACCGCAGTTTTCCCAAAAAGAAGAAAAAGTTTGTATTGTAAAAGAAGGTGGAATGATTGGAAGAAATGTCATTAGAACAGAGTCTGGAAGAAATCGGACATAAAATTCTGGTTTTGACAAGGAACGAACTGTATATGAAAATGAGATTTATGGATGTGGCGCTTTCTGCGTTTTATTATGTGCAGGATTTTTCGGTAGACCTTCTTGCTACAGACGGAGAAACAATGTATTTTAACGGGCAGATGCTGGGAGGTGAGTACAGGCAGAACCGGATCGGAGTAAACCGCGCCTATCTGCATCTGGTGCTGCACTGTATTTTCCGGCATGTATTTCGCAGAAATGGAAGGGAAGAGCTTATGTGGAATCTGGCGGCGGATATTGCGGTAGAATCTGTGATTGACGACTGGAATCTCCCGAATATACGAAAAAGCCAGTCCTGGCTCAGGCAGAGAACCTACCGGGATCTGAAAGAGGAAATCGGGGTATTTACTGCGGAAAAAATCTATGGCGCACTTGTGAGATGGAAGCTTTCGGACCGGGAAATGGAGCGTATGATCCGGGAATTTACGGTGGATGACCACAAGTATTGGGCAAAAGATGAGGATGATGAGCGAAAAAGTGAAATGAACCAGAAATGGCAGGATATCAGTGAGAAAATGCAGACCGATATGGAAACATTTTCCAAAGAAGCAGCATCAAATACGGGGCATTTTCTGGATCAGGTCCGGGTTGAGAACCGGCAGCGGTATGATTACCGGGGCTTTCTGCGCAAATTTGCTGTGTTGAAGGAAGAGGTTACTGTGGATGATGACAGCTTTGATTATGTATTTTACAGTTATGGACTGCGCCTTTATGGAAATATGCCCCTGATCGAGCCGCAGGAATGGAAAGAAGTGAAAAAAGTGGAGGATTTTGCAATCGTGATCGATACCTCCATGTCCTGTTCAGGAGATCTGGTAAAAAAATTCCTGGAGGAGACCTATGGCATTTTAAGTGAGACAGGCAGCTTTTTTCAGAGAGTCAACATCCACATTATACAGTGTGATGACCAGGTGCAGTCGGACCGGAAGATCACCTGTAAAGAAGAATTACAGGAATATATGGAAAAGCTGGATCTTGCCGGGGAAGGTGGAACGGATTTCAGACCGGCGTTTTCCTATATTGATGAGCTGATCGAGACGCACCGTTTTACCGAGCTGAAAGGTGTGATTTATTTTACCGACGGACAGGGGATTTATCCTCAGAAAATGCCGCCATACCAGACAGCATTTGTATTCATGGACGACGGAGCAGAAGAGCAGGAAGTTCCACCGTGGGCGATGAAACTGGTTCTGGATGAAGAGGATTTAAGATAAGCAAGGAGTGAGAGATAGATGAACATTAAACGTGCAAAACAGGAAATCAAGGATGCAGTGCAGGCATACCTGATGAAGGATGAATATGGAGAATATCAGATTCCGGCAATCCACCAGAGACCGATCCTTCTGATGGGGCCTCCGGGGATTGGAAAGACACAGATCATGGAACAGATTTCAAGGGAATGTGAGATCGGACTGGTTGCGTATACGATCACGCACCATACCAGACAGAGTGCGATCGGGCTTCCGTTTATCCAGACAAAGGTGTATGGCGGAAAAGAGTATTCTGTAACCGAGTACACAATGAGTGAGATTATTGCCGCTGTCTATGAGAAAATCGAGCAGAGCGGCATGAAAGAGGGAATCCTCTTTATCGATGAGATCAACTGTGTTTCGGAGACGCTGGCGCCGACTATGCTGCAGTTTTTACAGTGCAAGATGTTTGGTAACCAGAGTGTGCCGGAAGGCTGGATCATTGTGGCAGCAGGCAACCCACCGGAATATAATAAGTCTGTGCGGGAATTTGATGTGGTGACACTGGACCGGATCAAGCGGATTGATGTGGAAGCCAATTTTGACGTCTGGAAGGAATATGCTTATCAGGTGGGAATCCATCCGGCGGTACTTTCTTATCTGGAACTTCGAAAAGAGAATTTCTACCGCATGGAAAATACAGTGGATGGGAAAATGTTTGTCACAGCCAGAGGCTGGGAGGATTTATCAAGGCTGCTCCAGGTCTATGAGAAGCTTGGTAAAAAGGTGGACCGTGAGGTTGTGCATCAGTATCTCCAGCATTGGAAAACGGCGAAGGATTTTGCAAATTATCTGGAGCTGTATCAGAAGTATCAGAAGGAGTATGGACTGGAGCGGATCCTTGCCGGACATTATGAAGCAGATACGCTGGAACGCCTGAAATTTGCTCCATTCGATGAACGGCTTAGCGTGGTAAATCTTCTGGTCGGAAAGATGGCAGATCTTTTTAAAGAAGAATATGAGATGGAAAAATTTGTGGAGGGACTGTTTGTGCAGCTGTGTGCTTATAAAGAGGAAGTGCAAAAAGACGGTGCAGTTCCGGGAGAGGTTCTTGCTGCGAGAATTCTCTCTCTTCATAAGGAAAACGAACAGAAAAAAGCTGCGGGACAGTTTACAAAAGCAGAGATGCACCGTGCAGAGCGTATTTTGCGGACAATGGAAGGATATCAGAAAGCCCCGGAATTTGAATCTGTAAAAGCAGCGTTTGACACGGAAGAAGAGCAGAGAGAGAAGATGGCAGAGGCAACACTGGAAACGCTGAATCACTGCTTTGGATTTCTCGAAGCTGCCTTTGGCGAGAGCCAGGAAATGGCAGTATTTGTGACCGAACTCAACAGTAATGTGTACAGCATTGCGTTCCTGCGGGAAAATGACTGTGCGATGTATTACAAATACAACAAAGGCTTACTTGTGGATGAACGTCGTGAAGAAATTCTGGAACAGATGGATGCTGTGGAAAATGCAGCAGAAAGAGGGCTGGTTGAAGAGTAAAGACATGATTCTGTATGAAAAATAACGAGGCATCAGTTAGAAAAATGAACATAAAATAACCCGGAACCGGTAGGATTAAGACGACATATACTGATAGAAAGCAGAAGAAATGGAAATGAAATTCATGCCAGATCTGCAATTTTGTCAGGATCTTCCCAGAATAAAACCAGGGGAGTACTGTCTGAAATATGATCTTACCCTGCGCCAGGCTCCCGGTCTTGGAAGTGCGCTGTGTTGGGGAAATTATCACCGGGAGAGCTGTCTGGAAGCAGGAAGTACTGTGTATATCTGTCAGATTCAATATCTGAGCCGATCTATCTGGGGATTGTTAGAGAATACGGGGTGGATATGCCTTTATATGAACCATAAATGGCTGATAACTACTATAACATAATTATAAAAATGACATTGTTCAGAAAAGGACGCTGATATTTTCATATCAACGTCCTTTGAATTTGCTAGTATATGGATATACAATTATTTATTGTTTACCTCAAGATTCTTCATAGCACGAACTTTCAGTGGAAGTCCGAACAGAGTGATGAATCCGCTTGCATCATGGTGATCGTACATATCACCGGTTGTAAAGCTTGCCAGAGACTCATTGTAAAGTGAGTATGGAGAAGTAGTTCCGGCTTTAATGATATTTCCTTTGTAAAGTCTGAATTTAACTTCACCTGTAACATATTTCTGGGTAGATTTTACGAAAGCACGAAGAGCTTCACAAAGTGGTGTGAACCATTTTCCTTCGTATACAACCTGAGCGAGTTTGTTGCCAAGATCTTTCTTAACTTCCATGGTAGCACGGTCGATAACCAGTTCTTCAAGCTGTTTGTGAGCTTCCATCAGGATTGTTCCACCAGGAGTTTCATAAACACCACGGGATTTCATACCAACAACACGGTTCTCAACGATATCAACGATACCGATACCATGCTTGCCGCCAAGTTCGTTGAGCTTGCGGATGATATCAGAAACCTTCATGGCTTCGCCGTTGATTGTCTTCGGAACACCTTCTTCAAATGTCATGGTTACATATTCATCTTCATCCGGTGCATTTTCCGGTGTATTTCCAAGAACAAGAAGATCTGCGTAATTTGGTTCGCAGGATGGATCTTCGAGTTCCAGTCCTTCGTGGCTGATGTGCCATAAGTTACGGTCACGGCTGTAGCTGTGGCTTGCGTCAAACGGAAGATCAATTCCGTGAGCTTTACAGTAAGCGATCTCATCGTCACGTGACTGAAGTGTCCACAGATCTGTCATTCTCCAAGGAGCGATGATCTTAAGATCCGGGGCAAGAGCCATGATAGAAAGCTCGAAACGGATCTGGTCATTTCCTTTTCCGGTAGCACCGTGGCAGATAGCAGTAGCACCTTCTTTTCTTGCTACTTCAACAAGTCTCTTGGAGATTGCCGGACGAGCCATAGAAGTTCCGAGAAGGTATGCATTTTCATAAACAGCATTTGCCTGTACACATGGCATAATATAGTTGTCACAGAAATCATCTGTGATATCTTCGATGTATAATTTGGAAGCACCTGCGAGTTTTGCTCTTTCATCAAGACCGTCCAGCTCTTCGCCCTGTCCGCAGTCGATACAGCAGCAGATTACTTCATAATCAAATGTCTCCTTTAACCAAGGGATCAGTGTGGTAGTGTCAAGACCACCGGAATATGCAAGAACTACTTTTTCTTTCATTGTATATAAACCTCCTAAAAATTTTCTTTCGTATTCAATTCACAACTCACTATACACCATTTTTTATATTTATGCAATAATAAAATGAAAAAACTTTTAAAAATGTTATTTTTATGCAAATAAAAGCAAAAATATACATAAAATATGCATAATTTTGTATAAAAGAGGAAAGGGAGTAATAAGAAAAAAGAAGGATAGGAGAAGATTAAACAGAAAATATAAAGATAAAACAGAAAAATACTTGACATTTGCACAAAAATCCGTAAAATATAACAAAAAGTAACAAGGTAACACGCTAAAGGAAGAAAGGAACTGGCGAGATGAGTGATATGCATAAAATGAATAAGAACATCATATTTGATCTCGTTCTGACACTGCCGGCAGAAGGCAGTGTATTTTCCATTCCCACATTCCCGCATCGACCGTGTCCTTCAAGGGCACAGAACAGAAAATTCAATATTGCAGATCAGGGAATGCGTGTATCCAATATATATATACAGCTTAAAATGTTCATTTCGGATGGACTGAAAAAGTGACAGGTTTCGTTCAGTCATTGAAGTATTATGATTCGACAGTGAAAAAAGAAGCAGAAAAAGGTATCGCCGCATACTCTTTTTCTGCTTCTTTTATTTATACCTGCTAAGAATATGAATTGAAAAGAGGAAAAGCGAAATGGAATTAAGAGCGACTTTAAAGGAAAAGAAACGAATTGTCATCAAAGTGGGAACCTCCACTGTCACCTATGCCAAAACCGGTAACATCAATCTGGAAAAACTGGAGAAATTTGTCCGTGTACTGATCAATCTCAGAAACCGCGGAAAAGAAGTGATCGTAGTATCTTCCGGTGCAGTCGGTATCGGAAAAAATGTCCTTGGAATCAGTGAGAAACCGGTTGGTTCTGTCAAACAGGCATGTGCAGCAGTAGGGCAGGGACGGCTGATGATGATCTATGAGAAATTTTTTGCAGAATACAGCCAGCTCACCGCACAAGTTCTGCTGACGAAAGAATCTGTCTACAGCAAGACATGCCGTATCCATGCGAGAGAAACATTTGAAGAGCTTCTGGCAATGAATGTGGTTCCGATCGTCAATGCAAATGATGCTATTTCCGTGGATGAGGACAGCTATGGAAATTTTGGCGATAATGATACCATGTCTGCGGATGTAGCGGCGCTGGTGGAGGCGGATCTTCTGATCATGATGTCGGATATCGAGGGACTTTATACGGATGATCCAAGAACCAATCCGGCAGCAAGATTTGTGCATACCGTGAACCGGATTGATGAAGAACTGGAGAAGATGGGAAAAGGAGCCGGAAGCGCAGTCGGAACCGGTGGCATGGCAACAAAGATCGAGGCAGCCAAGATTGCAACAGAAGCGGGAGCAGATATGGTGATCGCAAATGGCGACAACATTTACGCAATCAATGATATTATGGCTGGAAAGAAGGTTGGTACACTGTTTCTTGCGAAAAATCACCGCTATGACGGGAAAAATGAGCTGGGACCGGAACGGGATGCGTACAGGATGGAGCGGAGACTGAAAAGAAATATGCAGTATCGGATGGCTGTGGGAAAGTAGAGGTGAATGAAATGGAACAGAGAGCAGAGAAGAAAAACTATATGGAAGAACTTGGAAAGCGTGCGGTCAGGGCAAAAGAAACAGTCGCATTTTTAAATGTAATTCAAAGACAGGAAGGGCTCATCCTGGCGGCAGATGCGCTGGTGGCACAACAGGCATATATAATAGAAGAAAACCAAAAGGATATTATGCTTGCAAGAAAAAATAAGATGACAGAGCCACTGATCGACCGGCTTCTTCTAAATGAAAACAGAATCCGGAAAATGGCAGAAGGACTTAGGGAGATTGCGGCACTTCCGGATATTTTAGGAGAGATCATTTCCATGAAAATAAGACCGAACGGACTGCAGATCGGAGAAAAACGAGTTCCGCTTGGTGTTGTCGGAATCATTTATGAAGCCCGTCCGAATGTGACTGCAGATGCCTTTGGACTCTGCTTTAAGACCGGAAATGTCGCCATTTTAAAAGGAGGAAGTGCGGCTGCAAATTCCTGCAGGGCTATAGCAGAGGTGATCCGTGGAGCACTTGTGAAAAAGGGAATGGAACCGGATGCGCTGATTCTGGTTGAAGATACCAGCCGGGAGTCGGCTCTGGAAATGATGCGGATGAAGGACTATCTGGATGTACTGATCCCAAGAGGAGGTGCTTCACTGATTGCATCTGTGGTGGAGAACAGTACGGTTCCGGTGATTGAGACTGGGACGGGGAACTGTCATATTTATGTGGATGAATCTGCTGATATCCAGATGGCAGCGGAGATTATCGAGAATGCAAAGACGCAGAGACTTGGTGTATGCAATGCATGTGAATCCTTGGTGATTCATGAGAAAATTGCGGAAGAAGTGCTTCCGGTGATCTGTGACCGGCTTTTGGCAAAAGGTGTGGAGATCCGGGGAGACGAAGCGGCAAGGCAGATTGATGAACGGATCACTTGGGCGCAGGAAAGCGACTGGGGACAGGAATATCTGGATGCGATTATTTCTGTAAAAATTGTTCCAGCTATCTGTGATGCCGTCCGGCACATCAACAAATGGAATACCGGGCATTCCGAGGCGATTATCACGAAGGATTATGCAAATGCACTGTATTTTCAGGAGCGGGTAGATGCGGCGGCAGTGTATGTCAATGCGTCAACCAGATTTACCGATGGAAATGAGTTCGGTTTCGGGGCAGAGATCGGAATCAGCACCCAGAAGCTTCATGCCCGCGGACCAATGGGGCAGGAAGCCCTTACCACGAAAAAGTATGTGATCTTTGGAAATGGACAAATTCGCGGATAAGAAGATTGACAGGAAAAATTCTCCATTTTATAATTTGAATGGTACGGAAATAGTGCAAATTTGTTTTTAACGAAATCTGGTAAGCAGCGCAGAGAAAACATCTGTCGGAGTAAAAAAATGGGAAATTTAAAACAGATTTTATAAAAAGCATATGTATCAGAACAGATCAATAAAAGGGGAAAATGAAAAATGCTGTATGTAAGCTACTATGACTCACCAATCGGGAGAATTACGCTCGGTGCACGGGAAGATATGCTGGTGGGAGCATGGTTTGAAGGACAGAAATACTACATGGACAAGATTCTAGAAGATTTCGAGGAAAAGAAGGATTTACCAGTGCTTGTTCAGGCGGAACACTGGCTTGACCGTTATTTTGCAGGGCAGGATCCTGATCCGGAAGAGTTGCCGCTTGCGCCTGCAGGAAGTGATTTCCGGAAAGAAGTATGGCAGATTATCGCAAAAATCCCGTATGGATGCACCATCACTTATGGAAAGATCGCAAAGATCATTGCTGTAAAAAGAGGCGTGAAAAGTATCTCGCCGCAGGCAGTCGGAGGTGCGGTCGGACATAATCCGATCTCTGTGATCATTCCCTGTCACCGGGTCATTGGAAGTGACGGAAGTCTGACCGGATATGCCGGTGGAATTGAGAAGAAAGAGTGGCTGCTTGCACATGAGGAAGCGCATATCAGATAAGTGATCATCAAAAATGGTGGCTCGTAGTGAGTCACCATTTTTGATGATCTGGAGAAATCTGCAAGAGTCCGATCCTGTATTCTATTTTCCGGATTTTTTACATAACCACCGGTAAGCAATGATGCAGATAAACACAGACAATAAAGAGCCGGTAGCGGTTGCGAGCCCCATCGGAAACAGTGTATCCGGGAAAATTTTCGAAGTCAGATAAACACCCGGAATACGCACGCACAAAATAGCGATCAGATTATGTAAAAATGAAATTCCAGATTTTCCGCATGCACAGAAGTATCCGCTGAAACTGAAATGAATACCGGCAAAAATACAATCCCAGATATATCCGCGAATGTACTGCGCACCGAGAAGAATAACGGCTGCGTCTGCAGTGAAAAGTCCGACAACCGGAGCTGCTATAAACTGGATCAATATGGAGACGACCAGACCAAATCCAATGGCGATCATCATGGCATAGCGAAGCGTCTGCTTTGCACGGTCATACTTTCCGGCACCGATATTCTGGGCTGCGAGCGCAGAAACAGTCGAAAGCATGGAAGACGGAACCAGGAACAGAAAGCTGATGATTTTTTCCACAATGCCGACAGCAGCGGCTGCGTTCAGTCCGCGCCGGTTGGCAATGATCGTAATAATAATGAAAGCAATCTGAATAAATCCGTCCTGAAGCGCTACCGGAATCCCAATATTCAGAATTTTGCCAAGCGTTTTTTTCTGTGGTCGGAAACAGTCTCTGGAAAGAGAAAGTCCGGTCTGCCTGCGTTTAATGGCAATCAGTGCAAACAGGACGCTGAATGCCTGCGAAAACGTTGTGCCAAGCGCAGCACCGGAAGCCCCCAGATGGAAAAATCCGATAAACAGATAATCCAGCAGAATATTCACCACACAGGCAACCGCAATAAAATACATCGGACTTTTAGAATCCCCCAGTCCGCGGAAAATCGAACTGATCACATTATACGCCGTAATAAAAGGGATCCCGATAAAACAGATTGTCAGATAAGCTGCTGTCCCGGAAACAGCTTCCGCAGGCGTAGACATCACCGAAACAATTGGCTTTACAAAAAACAGAAGCAAAACCGCCAGCACCAGAGAAATCCCCATAAACAAAGTCACCGTATTTCCCACAAACACAGAAGCTCTTTTCTTATCGCCCGCCCCAATAGACTGTCCAATCGAAACCGTAGCCCCCATCGCCAGTCCCACGATCATCACCGTCAGCATATGCATCACCTGGCTCCCGATCGAAACCGCCGTCGTACTGGCAACCCCATCAAACTGCCCCACAATAAAAAGATCCGCCATCCCATAAAGCGTCTGCAAAAAATAAGACAAAAAATAAGGCATCGAAAAATAAATCACATTCCGAAAAACACATCCCGAAGTAAGATCCTGTTCCATAAAATAACAACTCCTTTACAATCACTTCCTTAATACTAACTTCATTTTCCCACAATAGTCAATAAAAAGAATACAGACTTAATGCATCTCATAATAATAAAAATGCATAACAATGCATAAAAACGAATATAAATGCATAAAAACAAGCGATTATACATAATAATACACAGAAATATGCATAAAAATCAAAAAATCACTTGCTTTCCAAAATAAAACCATGTATACTAAACCAATCGGAAAATAAAATAGGTATAATGATTACTTTTTATGAGAGAAGCTAAATTTTACTCATTTTTACTGCCGGTGTGTCAATAAGTATAAATTACTTATTTATGTGAGCACAAATGGAATACTTTTGACAATTATATCGCTTGTGTCATAGTATGGAATTCTTTCATTCCCAAGGGAGACAGGACAAAATTCCCATCTGCCATGCGCAAAAGCGCACGCAGATGAGAATTTTGTCCGCCTCTCCCGCCCGTCGCACCACAATGAGTCGACAAGCATCAGCCTCTACAAATTGGAGAATGTTCCCGTTCGTCAGTGCACAGCTTCTGGGAGAAATCCTTTTGCTAAGCAACCCCTCGAAAACGCCGGCACTTGGCAAGGTGAGCGTAAGCAAAGCCGCGCCTAGTACCGCTGCGTTTGAGCGGAGCGAAAGCGCGGTTGCGTGCAAAACGATTTCTCCCAGAAGCGTCCCCTCACCAATCAAAAAACATTCCCCCAATTCCCGCGAACCCCTTTACAATAGGGATTAATGGGTTTATAGTATTTATGATTATGCCTATCTATACACAAATACGGCATTTACGAAAGGATGGTTTACATGATTAAAGCAGGAATCATCGGTTCTACCGGTTACGCCGGAGGAGAACTGGTTCGCATTTTAACAGGACATAAAGACGTAGAAATTAAATGGTTTGGCTCAAGAAGCTATATTGATAAGAAATATGCAGATGTATACCGCAATATGTTTCAGATCGTAGATGCGGTATGTTTAGATGACAATATGGAACAACTTGCAGATCAGGTAGATGTGATTTTCACAGCAACTCCACAGGGACTGTGCGCATCACTTGTCAATGAAGAAATCTTATCAAAGGTTAAGATCATCGACCTGAGCGCAGATTTCCGTATCAAAGATGTCAAGACCTACGAAAAATGGTACGGTATTGAGCACAAGAGCCCGCAGTTTATCGAAGAAGCAGTTTACGGACTGTGTGAAGTGAACAGAGAAGATATCAAAGGCGCAAGACTGATCGCCAATCCTGGATGCTATACAACATGCTCCATCCTGACCGCTTATCCGCTGGCAAAAGAAGGACTGATCGATATGGATACGCTGATCATTGACGCCAAGTCCGGAACATCCGGAGCGGGAAGAGGGGCAAAGGTTCCGAACCTGTACTGTGAAGTCAATGAGAATATGAAAGCATACGGTGTGGCAACACACAGACATACACCGGAGATCGAGGAACAGCTTGGATATGCAAGCGGCAAAGAGGTTGTGATCAACTTTACACCGCATCTGGTTCCGATGAACCGAGGAATCCTCGCAACAGAGTACGCGAAGCTTACAAAGGATGTTACCTGGGAAGAAGTAAAAGCAGTTTACGATAAATATTATGCAAATGAAAAATTTGTCCGCGTTCTGGACAAAGATGTTTACCCGGAAACAAAATGGGTAGAAGGAAGCAATTATGTCGATATTGGATTTAAGATCGATCCGAGAACAAACCGTATCATTATGATGGGTGCGATCGACAACCTGG
Source organism: Allocoprococcus similis (assembly GCF_054660775.1). NCBI lineage: Bacteria > Bacillati > Bacillota > Clostridia > Lachnospirales > Lachnospiraceae > Allocoprococcus > Allocoprococcus similis. The sequence continues at coordinate 16,367 of NZ_BAAHSG010000056.1, read as the reverse complement.
TAAAAGGTGCAGCAGGACAGGCTGTACAGAACATGAACCTGATCTTCGGACTTCCGGAGAGTGAAGGCCTTGATCTGGTTCCGATGTTCCCGTAGAACACGGCAGAAAAAGAAAAGGAATGGGAAATATATGACAACAATTATTCGTGCGATGACAGTAGAAGATTATGATCAGCTTCATGCACTATGGATGCGGATCAAAGGATTTGGGATCCGGAGCATAGATGATTCAAAAGAAGGCGTGGAACGATTTTTGAAAAGGAATCCGACAACCAGTGTGATCGCCGAAATAGACGGAAAAGTAGTTGGAGGAATCCTCTGCGGACATGACGGAAGAACCGGATGTTTTTATCATGTATGTGTAGATCCGGCGTACCGCTGTCACGGAATCGGAAAGAGCATGGTTGCCTATGCAATGTCGGCTCTGAAAGAGGAACATATCAACAAGATCACGCTGATCGCATTTACCAAGAATGATATCGGCAATACGTTCTGGAATACGATCGGATGGACCAAGAGACCGGACGTCAACTACTATGAGTTCGTTTTAAATGAAGAAAATATTACAGCATTTATCGAAGAAGGATAAAGGAGGCTATATACGATGAAAATTATCGAAGGCGGTGTGACCGCAGCAAAAGGATTTGAGGCAGCATCGACTGCAGCAAAGATCAAATATCAGGACAGGACCGACATGGCAATGATCTACAGCCAGGTTCCTTGTGAATGTGCAGGAACATTTACCACAAACGTTGTAAAGGCAGCATGTGTAAAATGGGATCAGCAGGTTGTTAAGAGCGGTGCGAAAGCACAGGCTGTGATCGTCAATTCCGGAATTGCCAATGCATGTACCGGTGCAGAAGGATTTGGCTACTGCAAGGATACAGCAGATGCGGCAGCAGAAGCACTTGGAATTAACGCAGACGGTGTACTGATCGGATCGACCGGTGTCATCGGAAAACAGCTTCCGATTGACCGTATCGTGGCAGGTGTAAAGGCTCTTGCTGAAAAGAAAAATGATACACTGGCAAATGGAACAGAGGCAGCAAAGGCAATCATGACAACCGATACCTGTGAAAAACAGATCGCAGTAGAGATCGAGGTTGCCGGAAAGACCGTTACCATCGGTGGTATGGCAAAAGGATCTGGTATGATCCATCCGAATATGTGCACCATGCTCAGCTTTATCACGACAGATGCAGCAATCACAAAAGAGGCACTTCAGAAAGCCCTCAGTGATGATGTCAATGATACATACAATATGATTTCCGTAGACGGAGATACTTCTACAAATGATTCTGTTGTTCTTCTTGCAAACGGAATGGCTGAGAATGAAGTGATCACGGCAGACAGTGAAAGCTATAAGACATTTGCGGAAGCACTGCATGAGATCAACGAATACCTTGCAAAGAAGATCGCAGGGGACGGAGAAGGAGCAACTGCTTTATTTGAAGTAACTGTAGTTGGTGCAGATACAAAAGAGACTGCAAAGACACTTGCAAAATCAATCGTATGCTCAAATCTTACCAAGACAGCAATTGCAGGACATGATGCAAACTGGGGAAGAATCCTCTGTGCAATGGGATATTCCGGAGCACAGTTTGATCCGGAAAAGGTGGATCTTTTCTTTGAGAGCAAGGCAGGTAAGATCCAGATCATCGAAGATGGTACAGCCGTAGATTACAGCGAGGAAAAAGCAACAGAGATCCTTTCACAGGAAGAAGTAAAGGCAGTTGCAGACGTGAAGATGGGAAATGAAAGCGCAACCGCATGGGGATGCGACCTGACTCATGGATACATTGACATCAATGCAGATTACAGAAGCTAGGAGGTAAGCAAAATGGATCAGGATATGCAGCAGTATCTGGACAAAGCAGAAGTTCTGATTGAGGCGCTTACTTATATTCAGCGTTTCAACCGTAAGATCATCGTTGTAAAATACGGTGGAAGTGCAATGCTGGACGAAGAGCTCCAAAAAAATGTCATCAAGGATGTTACATTCTTGAAACTTGTTGGATTCAAACCGATCATCGTTCACGGCGGTGGAAAAGAGATCAGTAAATGGGTAAGTAAAGCCGGAATGGAGCCGAAATTCATCGACGGACTTCGTGTGACGGACGCAGAAACCATGGAAATTGCAGAGATGGTACTGAACAAGGTCAATAAAAATCTGGTTCGTATGGTCGAAGAACTTGGTGTCCGTGCTATCGGTGTCAGTGGAAAAGACGGCGGACTTTTAAGAGTTGATAAAAAGCTTTCCATGACAGGACAGGACGTTGGATTTGTAGGAGATATCAAGAAGGTCAATGCAGAGGTTCTTCTGGATCTTCTGGATAAAGATTTTCTCCCGATCGTATGCCCGGTCGGAATTGATGATGATTACAATACTTATAATATCAATGCGGATGATGCAGCTTATTCGATCGCAAAGGCAGTTCATGCTGAGAAGCTTGCGTTCCTCTCTGATATTGAAGGGGTATACAGAGACTACGAGGATAAATCTTCCCTGATCACAGCTCTTACTGTAGATCAGGCAAATGAACTGATTGAAAGCGGAGCAATTTCGGGAGGAATGATCCCGAAACTGCAGAACTGTGTAGGAGCGATTGAAAATGGGGTATCCAGAGTCCATATTCTGGACGGAAGAATTCCGCACTGCCTGCTTCTTGAGATTTTCACGAAGAAAGGTATCGGAACTGCAATTTTAAGAAACGGTGAAGAAGATTAACGGGAAGACAAAGAAAGAAGGTAATTCTTATGACAAATCAGTATATGCAGGAAGAGGACGACGCGATTTTAAAAACTTATAACCGTTATCCGGTTGTATTGGACCATGGAGACGGCGCATACCTCTATGATCCGGAAGGAAAGAAATATCTGGATTTTTCAGCAGGATATGCAGTATCTTCTCTTGGATATAACAACAAAGAATTTAATGACGCTTTAAAGGCTCAGATTGACAAGATGATCCATACATCCAACCTGTATTATAATACTACCTGCGGAAAAGCAGGAGAAGATCTGAAAAAGATCACCGGAATGTATAAGGTATTCTTCACAAACAGTGGTGGAGAGGCAATCGAAGGCGCGATCAAAACTGCAAGAAAATATGCCTACACAAAGAAAACCGGACGTTATGAATTTATTGCAATGGAAAATTCATTCCATGGCAGAAGCATGGGTGCGGTCGCACTTACCGGACATAAAGAATACAGAGAGCCATTTGAACCGGTTATGCCTGGCGTACATTTTGCAACCTACAATGACCTTGACAGTGTAAAAGCACTGGTAAATGATAAAACCTGTGCGATCATTCTGGAAACCATCCAGGGAGAAGGCGGAATCAACGCTGCAACAGAAGAATTTATGCAGGGAATCCGCAAGATCTGTGATGACAACGGAATCCTGATGATCTGTGATGAAGTACAGTGTGGTATGGGACGAAGCGGCGCATGGTTTGCATGGCAGCAGATGGGAATCACACCGGATATCATGACGATGGCAAAAGCAATCGGAAGTGGTGTTCCGGTCGGCGCATTTGCGATGACAAAAGAAGTTGCAGATAACTCGCTGGTACCGGGAGATCACGGAACTACATATGGTGGAAACCCACTTTGCTGTGCAGCGGTCAGCAAGACTATTGAGATCTTTGAAAAAGAGCATATGCTCGATCATGTCAATGAAATCGCACCATATCTGACACAGAAACTGCAGGAAATCGTGGATACCTGCGATGCAGCCGTTAAAGTAAAGGGAAGAGGATTGATCCAGGGACTTCAGATCACCAAGCCGATCGGTGAAGTGACTGCAAAAGCACTGGAAGAAGGGCTTCTGATCATTGGAGCAGGAACAGATGTGATCCGTATGATCCCACCGCTTGTGATCGGTAAAGAACAGGTAGATGAGATGGCAGAGATCCTGAAAAAAGCACTTGCATAAAGTCGGAATCTGATTAGAATAAGGGAATAAAAGAGCCGGTCACCGGATATACTTTCAGAAGAAAAGGAGGTATGAAAGGTGACCGGATTTTTTATTGCCCTGATTTCGGGGGCGCTGATGAGTGTGCAGGGGGTATTTAACACACAGGTGACAAAGACGACAGGGATGTGGGTGAGTAATGCCTGGGTGCAGTTAAGTGCCTTTGTACTTTGTTTTATTATGTGGCTTATTATGGGAAGAGACAGCGTTGCAACAATTGGTGAGGTGCAGCCAAAATACGTTCTGCTTGGCGGCGTGATTGGGGCAGGGATCACCTGGACTGTGATCAAAAGTATGGCGCAGCTCGGGCCTGCAAAGGCGGCACTTCTGATCGTTATGTCTCAGCTTATTGTGGCGTATCTGATTGAACTGGCGGGATTATTTGGTGTGGAAAAAGAGCCATTTTCCTGGAGAAAAGTGATCGGTATGGGGATCGCTCTGATCGGCACGGCAATTTTTCAGTGGAAATAGGTTGTCTTTTGGAAAAAAATTCGTTACAATAATCATGTCTTGGAAGTACGAGGGGACATGCTCTGCGGAAAAGGAGTATGTATGCGGAAAAGAAGACGGATTTTATATCAAGTATGTGGAATTTTCCTTGGAATCAGCTGTATGTTGTCAGCATGCCATGAAAAAGAAGAGACCTTTACCAGTGTGGCTGCGGCAGAAGCGGATGCCGGGGATAAGAAAAACGAGGCAGAATCAAAGGATGCCGAAGAAAAGCCGGATAAGGCAAAAGCAGATCCGGGTGGTGAAGAAAAAGAAGGTTCGATCTGGGTGTATGTATGTGGCGAGGTGGCATCACCCGGTGTATATGAACTGCAGGAAGGAGACCGCATCACGCATGCCATAGAAGCAGCGGGAGGTCTGACGGAGGCAGCAGGACAGGTTTATCTGAATCAGGCAGCACATCTGACAGATGGACAAAGGATCTATGTGCCATCCAGAGAAGAAGAACAGACTTTAAAAGAAGAAGGTTCACCATCGGGTATGGCAGATGCCGGTACGGAAAAAGACACAGGAAAAATAAACCTGAACACCGCGACAAAGGCTGAACTTTTAAGCCTAAGCGGGATTGGCGAGTCCCGCGCGGAAGCAATTATTGCTTATAGAGAGACAAGCGGTGGATTCAGTAAGATAGAAGATCTGAAGAAAGTGGACGGGATCAAAGAAGGAATCTTTCAGAAGATCCGGGAGCAGATAACGGTAGAGTAGAGGAGTGCGCAAGATGGGCAGAAAAGTATTGGTAGTAGATGATGAAAAGCTGATCGTGAAAGGACTGAGGTTCAGCCTGGAACAGGATGATATGGAAGTTGACTGCGCATACGACGGTGAGGAAGCACTTGAGATGGCAAAAAGAAAAGAGTATGATATGATCCTTCTGGATGTCATGCTTCCAAAATACGATGGATTTGAAGTATGCAGACAGATCCGTGATTTCTCAGATGTACCGATCATCATGCTCACTGCGAAGGGCGAGGATATGGACAAGATCCTCGGACTGGAATATGGCGCAGATGATTACATCACAAAGCCGTTCAACATTCTTGAGGTTAAGGCCAGAATGAAGGCAATCATGCGCAGGATCGCTAAAAAAGATGGGATGAGCGCGAGCGGTAAAGTTGTGGTAAAGGGAGATCTGAAGATTGACTGCGAAAGCCGGAGAGTTTTTTCCGGGGACAGGGAACTGAATCTTACCGCAAAAGAATTTGATCTTCTGGAGCTTCTGGCGATGAATCCGAACAAGGTTTACAGCAGGGAAAGTCTTCTGAACATTGTCTGGGGATATGAGTACCCGGGAGATGCAAGGACGGTAGATGTACATATCAGACGACTGCGCGAGAAGATTGAAGTAAATCCAAGTGATCCAAAATACGTTTACACAAAGTGGGGAGTTGGCTATTATTTCAGGGGTTAAATTTAAATTTTTTGTACCAAAATCCATAAAAAGTCTGCAAGTGCGGGTTACGGTGATCCTGAGCGTATTTGTCATATTATCCAGTGTGATCCTGATGAATGCGATTCTGCAAAGCTATGACCAGAGAACCGTATCCGTGCGGACAGCAGAGATTCAAAACCAGTGTACGATTCTGAGTAATCAGCTGGTCAATTCTGATTATCTGGAAACGGGAGTTTCCGATGTGATCGATACAGAACTATCACAGTTATCCAATATTTACAATGGAAGAGTGCTTGTTATTGATGATGAATTCCGGATTGTGGAAGATACCTATGATCTGGAGGAAGGGAAGACGATCATTTCCGAGGATGTAGTCAAATGCTTCCGCGGCGAGCAGCCGGCAAGTTATGATAAAAAAAGCCGGTATATTGAAGTTGCAGTCCCAGTCAAAAAAGGGGAAGAGCCGGTAAAAGGAATGATCCTGGTCAGTGTTTCCACAGACAGTCTGCGTGACAATGTAGAGGCATTGCAGTCAAAGGCAAGAATTGCAACGGTTACGATCAGTATTATCGGGATCTTTTTATCAGCAATCATCGGTATGCTGCTTGTAAGGCCGCTGAAAAGGATGTCTCAATCGATCGAGGAGATGGCAGGAGGCTATGGAGATAATTATCTCCATGAAAATGCTTACGATGAAACGGAACGGATTTCCAATGCATTTAATAAGCTGTGGGACCGTTATAAAGTACTGGATGCATCGAGAGAAGAGTTCGTGGCAAATGTATCCCATGAGCTGAAGACACCGCTGACATCCATGAAGGTACTGGCAGATTCCCTGCTGATGCAGCCGGATGCACCGACAGAGCTTTACCGGGAATTTATGGGGGATCTGTCTGAAGAGATCGAGCGGGAGAATAAGATCATCAATGATCTTCTTGATCTGGTAAAACTGGACAAGAAAGGGGCAAATCTGAATATCAAAAGCCGGGATGTCAATGAACTGGTAGAGCGGATCCTCAAAAGGCTTCAGCCGCTTGCGGCAAAAAGCAATATTGAGCTGGTATTTGAAAGCTTCCGTCCGGTGACAGCGGAGATCGATGAGGTAAAGATTGCACTTGTGATCACAAATCTTGTAGAAAATGCGATCAAGTACAACAAAGAAAACGGATGGGTACATGTATCCTTAAATGCGGATCACAAGTATTTTTATCTGAAGGTTGCGGATTCGGGAATCGGGATTCCGAAAGAAGATACAGATCATATATTTGAGCGGTTTTTCCGGGTGGATAAATCCCATTCGCGGGAGATCGGCGGAACCGGTCTTGGACTTTCGATTGCAAGAAATGCGGTTGTCATGCATCGTGGCGCGATCAAAGTCTACAGCGAGCCGGGTGAGGGAACGACATTTACAGTCCGGATCCCGCTTACTTATATCAAAAGGGAAGGGTGAGAAGAATGAAAAAAATTTACCAGATCATAAGCATTCTTCTTGCGGTGTGTCTTCTTACAGGCGTTGTGGGATGCAGGAAAAAGGAGCAGAAAGCAGATGCAAAATACACGATTTACCAGATCAACCAGAGCGGAACGGCGCTGGTCCCGAAGGGCTACGATGGAACAGGAAAGTCGGTGGACGAAGAAGTAAAAGGAATGCTGTCTGCGCTGCAGAAGTGTGATGACGAGGTGAAGGCACAGGCAGCACTGCCGAAAAAGGTAAAACTGGAGAGATACACTCTGGAGGATGAAAAGCTGATCCTGTACTATAATGCTGCTTACGGAAAGATGGATACGGTAAGAGAGGTTCTGTGCAGGGCGGCACTTGTCCGTTCGCTGACGCAGATCAATGGAGTAGATCTGGTGATGATCTGTGTAGATGGAACGCCACTTACGGATAAAAAAGGGAATGCCTATGGATACCAGCAGGCAGAAGATTTTGTACAGAACACAGGATCTTCTATTAACTCTTTCCAGGAGATGAAGCTTACGCTGTATTATGCAGATTCATCCGGAGAAAAGTTGCAAAAGGAAGAGGATACGGTGCGGTATAACAGCAATGAGTCGAAGGAACGGGTTGTAGTGGAACAACTGATGCGAGGACCATCCAATAACGGACTGGTTGCTACCATACCAAAAGGAACAAAGCTGCTGGGTGTGTCGATCAAAGATCATATCTGCTATCTGAATTTTGATGAAGGACTTCGGAACAGTGCTCCGGGAGTCAGTCCGGAGGCAGTGATCTATTCTATCGTAAATTCAGTGATCGATGGTGGAAATGTCGCTGAAGTACAGATTTCAATCAACGGAGACAGCAGTATTGTATATCAGGAGAGTATAAAGCTGGATGAACCTCTGAGCAGAAACCAGGAAATGATAAAGGAGGATTGATCGGTTGATCAAGCGAAGACTTGGTTTTGCCGGAATACTTCTGGCAGGACTGATTCTGGTACTGTATCTGACAGGGGGAGAAAAGATTTTTGGAAGACTCGGTGCGTCAAGGTGTGAAAAGCTTTGGGAAGAGTCGGAAGAAGTGATAGTGGAAGGAGAGGTTTATCAGAAAACCAGAAAAGAAGAAAAACTGATCCTGTATCTGAAAAAAATACAGATCAGAGAGATGGGGAATGGAAAGGCAGTCGCTGACGAGCGGCTGCTTGTCTATCTGGATGAAAAGGGAAATGGTCCGGAAATCGGACAGCGGATCCTGGTAAAAGGCAGTGTAGGATTTTTTGATCCGGCGGCTAATCCGGGCAATTTTGACCAGAAAAATTACTATAAGCAGCAGAATATCCAAGCAGTCTTATGGAAAGGGAAGGTTCTGGAAAAACAGGTGAAAAAGACTTCCTTCCGGGAAAAGCTGTGGCAGTTTAGAAACCGGACCGCAGATGAGATCTGCAGACGGATGGGAAAACGGCGAGGAGGTATTTTGTGTGCGGTTCTTCTGGGAGATTCTTTTTATACGGAAGAGGAAGTGAAAGAACTTTACCGGGTGGCAGGGATCGGGCATCTGCTTGCCATATCCGGTCTGCACATTTCTTTTTTGGGCACCGGATTTTACCGGGGGCTTAGGAAAACCGGATTTTCTATTTTGCAGGTCGGTGTAGCGGGAAGTCTGCTTCTTGGGAGCTATGTGGTGATGACCGGAATGAGTGTTTCGGCACTGCGGGCGTTTACCATGTTTCTGATCCGGATGGGAGCAGAGCTGACAGGGAGGGAATATGATGGACTGACGGCACTTGGGATTGCGGAAAGTGGTCTGCTTCTGGCAAATCCGCTGCGGCTTTTTACGGCAGGGTTCCAGCTTTCTTTTGCTGCGGTTCTCGGTATCTATCTGATTGATCCGGGAAAGAAAAAAGGCAGATTTTCAGACAGTGTCCGGATGTCGGTGGAACTCTGGTTTTTTCTGCTGCCAGCTACGCTTTGGCACTATTACGAAACCTGCATGTATGCGCCAGCCTGGAATCTTCTGGTAATTCCGATGGCATCCGTGCTTCTGCTTTGCGGGAGTGCAGGGATGGCAGTCATGCTGATTCCGTGTGGGGCAGGAGATATAATGCAGAGCGTACTCTGGAAAATAACAGAGTGGATTTTGCTTTTCTATGAAAAAGGGAGCGGTCTGCTCCTGGAACTTCCGGGGGCAAGGTGGATTCCGGGAAGACCACGGCTCTGGCAGATTGCCTGTTATTATGGGATTTTTCTATTTTATTTGTGGAGAAAAAGGAAGGAAAAGAAAGTGGGCAGGCAAATCGGGAAACAGGTGGTAAGACAGCTTGTGACAGCTGGGATCCTGCTCATCCTGCTCGGGATTCCAAAGTGGAAACGAGGGCAGATGGAGCTGACTATGCTGGACGTGGGACAGGGCGACTGCTTTTTCTTTCGGGATGGAAACGGGAAAAACTACCTGATCGATGGCGGAAGCAGTTCGGTAGATGCAGCAGGAAGATACCGGCTGGAACCATTTTTAAAATTCCGGGGCGTGAAGAAGCTGGATTATGTATGGGTGACGCATGGGGATGTGGATCACTTAAATGCAGTGGAAGAACTTCTGGAACGGAAAAAGTATGGAGTAGAAATCCAGTATCTGATTTTCCCGGAACAGAAATATTGGGATGAAAAGATTATCGAATTATGTAATCTGGCAGAAGAGGCAGGAACGAAGGTTCGGGTAATGGAGATGGATACCATTTTTCAGTCCGGAAAATTGAAGATGCGCTGTCTATGGCCTGGAGAAGGTGAGCCATCTGAAAATGGAAATGAAAATTCTCTGGTACTTCACCTGCAATATGGAAAAATTACCATGCTTTTTACCGGAGATCTGGAAAATACCGGAGAAGAGCTGGTGGCAGAGAGGATAAAGAATCTCCGGAAAAAAGGAGAACTTCCGGCATGCTATGATCTGCTGAAAGTCGGACATCACGGATCAAGAAATGCGACCGGCGAAGAGCTTCTGGAAGTAATCCGGCCACGGGCAGCCTTCTGTTCATCCGGAAAAGAAAACCGTTACGGACATCCGCATGCGGAAACACTGGAAAGACTTGCAAAATGGGGCGTAAGCCTATATAATACGAAAGACAGAGGTGCTGTCAGTATGTATACAGATGGAAGGAAATATGGTATCCAAAGTCCATGAAAAGTTTGAATGAAGATTTAAAGACAGGACAGTTTAAGCAGATTTATCTTCTGTACGGAGAAGAAGCTTATCTGAAAAAATTATATAAAAACCGTTTCATCAAAGCGATGGTTCCGGAAGGTGACACGATGAATTACCGTTATTTTGAGGGAAAGAACACGAACCCGAAGGATATTATCGATCTTGCCGAGACCTTACCTTTTTTTGCCGAGCGCAGGCTGATCGTTCTGGAAAATACCGGCTTCCTGAAAAACGCGACACCGGAGCTGGCAGAATATCTGAAGGAGATGCCGGAGACCACTTATATGATCTTTGTGGAGTCAGAGCTGGATAAGAGAGGAAAGCTCTACAAAGCGATCAAGGAGAAAGGTCATATTGTAGAACTGAAGCGGCAGGATGAAAAGACACTGATCCGCTGGATCCTTGGGATGGCGAAAAAGGAGAAGCTTCAGATGTCGGAGGCAGCAGTGCGCTATCTGCTTGCAAAGACCGGCAATGACATGGAGAATCTCGGGCAGGAGCTGGAAAAATTATTCTGTTACTGCTTGAACCACACGGAGGTCACGGTAGCAGATATTGATGAGATCTGCACTACGCAGATCGGAAACCATATTTTTGATATGGTAGACGCGGTTGCAGCAAAAGAGCAGAAAAAAGCGCTGGATTATTATTATGATCTTCTGACACTGAAGGAACCGCCGATGCGGATCCTGTATCTGCTGACCAGGCAGTTCCGTATTTTAATGGAAGTCAAAGAGATGGACCGTACTGGGGTCCCGCCAAAAGAGATTGCCGCCAAGGTGGGGATCATGCCATTCCTGGTAGGAAAGTACCGGGCACAGGCGAAGGCATTTACCAGGAAAGAGCTGCGCGGGATCGTAGAAGCCGGCGTACAGACGGAAGAAGATGTAAAAACCGGAAAGATGGGAGATATCCTCTCGGTGGAACTCTTTCTGGTGCAGTACAGTAGCAAACGGGAAAAGTAATCAGATATAGATAAGAAGGAAAAAGGAGAGACTGAAAACATGCATATGGATCAGAAAAAGATTCGGAATTTTTGTATTATTGCACATATTGACCATGGAAAATCCACACTGGCGGACCGTATTATCGAACAGACAGGTCTTCTGACCAGCAGAGAGATGCAGGCACAGGTGCTGGATAACATGGATCTGGAAAGAGAACGTGGTATCACAATCAAATCACAGGCAGTCCGCACGGTTTATAAGGCAAAGGACGGAGAGGAATATATCTTTAACCTGATCGATACTCCGGGACATGTAGACTTTAACTATGAAGTGTCACGGAGCCTTGCAGCCTGTGATGGAGCGATCCTGGTCGTTGATGCGGCACAGGGCGTAGAAGCACAGACACTGGCAAATGTATATCTGGCACTGGATCATGATCTGGATGTCATGCCGGTTATCAACAAGATCGATCTTCCAAGCGCAGAGCCGCAGCGTGTGATCGAAGAGATTGAAGATGTGATCGGAATTGAAGCACAGGATGCACCACTGATCTCGGCAAAGACAGGGCTTAATGTAGATCAGGTTCTGGAACAGATTGTGACTAAGATCCCTTCTCCGACAGGAGATCCGGATGCACCGCTTCAGGCGCTGATTTTTGATTCCCTCTATGATCCGTATAAAGGCGTTATCGTATTCTGCCGTATCAAAGAAGGATGTATAACGAAAGGAATGCCGATTCGTATGATGGCGACAGGTGCAACTGCTGATGTTGTGGAGGTTGGATATTTTGGTGCCGGACAGTTTATCCCTTGTGATGAACTTTCGGCAGGAATGGTTGGATATTTTACGGCCAGCCTGAAAAATGTAAAGGACACCCGTGTGGGTGATACCGTAACAGGTGCGGAAAATCCATGTGCTGAGCCTCTTCCGGGATATAAAAAGGTCAATCCGATGGTGTACTGCGGAATGTATCCGGCAGACAGCTCCAAATACCCGGATCTGAGAGATGCACTGGAAAAGCTGCAGCTCAACGATGCGGCACTTCAGTTTGAACCGGAGACCTCTCTTGCGCTGGGATTTGGTTTCCGCTGTGGTTTCCTTGGACTTTTGCATCTGGAGATCATTCAGGAGAGACTGGAAAGAGAATATAATCTGGATCTGGTGACAACTGCGCCGGGCGTTATCTATAAGGTGCACAAGACCAACGGAGAAGTGATCGACCTGACCAATCCGTCTAATCTTCCGGATCCGTCAGAAATTGATTTTATGGAAGAGCCGATGGTAAAAGCAGAGATTATGGTGACATCCGAATTTATCGGTGCGATCATGGATCTGTGTCAGGAAAGACGTGGCGAATATCAGGGAATGGAATACATCGAAGAGACCAGAGCGGTATTGAAATACCACCTGCCTCTGAATGAGATCATCTATGATTTCTTTGATGCGCTCAAATCCAGATCCCGCGGTTATGCGTCTTTTGATTATGAAATGCTCGGCTATGTCAAATCCGATCTGGTCAAGCTGGACATCCTGATCAACAAAGAAGAAGTGGATGCCCTTTCCTTTATTGTATTTGCGGGAAGTGCTTATGAGAGGGGAAGAAAGATGTGTGAGAAGCTCAAAGAAGAGATTCCGAGACAGCTTTTTGAAATTCCGATCCAGGCAGCTGTCGGAAGTAAGATCATTGCCCGTGAGACAGTAAGAGCCATGCGCAAGGACGTACTTGCCAAGTGCTATGGCGGTGATATCAGTCGTAAGAAGAAGCTTCTGGAAAAGCAGAAGGAAGGAAAGAAGCGTATGCGCCAGGTTGGAAATGTAGAAATTCCACAGAAGGCATTTATGAGTGTATTAAAACTGGACGACAAATAGACAGACAAAAGATACAAAAAGGCAGGAGCGGTTTCCGAGGGAAAGGTTCCTGCCTTTTGCACAGAAAAGGAGAAAAGCAGATGCAGCCTTTAGAACTATATATTCATATTCCGTTTTGTGTGAAAAAATGTGCATATTGTGATTTCCTTTCCGGTCCGGCGGGAGAAAAGGAAAAAGAGGAATATGTGAAAATGTTGGTCGATGAGATCAGAAACTGTCCGGATGCAGTGCAGGATTACAGGGTGGTTTCCATTTTTTTCGGAGGCGGAACCCCGTCTCTTCTTACCGGTGAGCAGATCGAACGGCTGATGGATACGGTCAGGGAAATATTTACGCTGGATGAGGATGCAGAGATCACTATGGAAATGAATCCGGGAACGGTAACGGAAGAAAAACTGCGAAGGTACAGACAGGCAGGGGTGAACCGCCTGAGTATCGGTCTGCAGTCGGTCAATGATGAGGAACTTCGTCTGCTTGGAAGAATCCATACTTATGAAGAATTTCTGGAAGCATATCATCTGGCGAGAGCCAATGGTTTTTCAAATATCAATGTAGACCTGATCTCGGCAATTCCGGGGCAGACGGTGGAAAGCTGGAGGCGTACACTGGAGCAGGTGATGGCACTTTCTCCGGAGCATATTTCTGCGTATAGTCTGATCCTGGAAGAGGGAACACCTTTCTATAAAAAATATGTAGAAGACGAGGCGAAAGAAGGACCAAAGCTTCCGGATGAGGATGCGGAGCGTCAGATGTACTGGGATACGGAAACGCTGATGGAGAAGAACGGCTATCACCGTTACGAGATTTCCAATTATGCTAAGGAGGGATATGCCTGCCGGCACAACCTGGGATATTGGGAGAGAATTCCGTATCTGGGATTTGGAATTGGTGCGGCATCTCTGGTTCCCTGGGAGCTGATTGGAAAATGCAGGAAGCTGGAAGGAAAAATGGGTCGTTACACGAACCCGGATCAGTTAAGGGAGTATGCACATTCTTACCGGAACAAATTTCAGGCAGAGCTTCTGACAGAAACTGAGGAGATGGAGGAATTTATGTTTCTCGGACTGCGGAAAATGGACGGAATCTCAAAAAAAGAATTTTCAGAGTATTTTGGGAAAAGTCTGGAGGACATTTACGGTGAAGCGATCTGCAAACTGGAAAGCTTAAAGCTTCTTGAGCAAGATGATGACAGAGTATGGCTTACAAAACGGGGGATCGATGTCAGCAACAGTGTGTTTGTAGAGTTTCTGCTGGAAGGGTAAAATTTGGAAAATCAGAAAAATATAAAGTATACTTGACAAATAGGTTTTATAGGCATATAATGGCATCATCAAGTAAAACCTATCGAAATAGTAGGAAAAGAAAGGAGAACTTACGATGTCAAAAATTTATAATGGTGCTTTAGAACTTGTTGGAAATACTCCTCTTGTAGAGGTGAAAAATATTGAAGAAGAATTAGGATTAGAGGCAAGGATCCTTGTGAAACTGGAATACTTTAACCCGGCCGGAAGTGTAAAAGACAGAATTGCCAAAGCAATGATTGAGGATGCTGAGGAAAAAGGATTATTAAAAGAAGGTTCTGTTATCATTGAGCCTACTTCGGGAAATACGGGAATCGGTCTTGCATCGATTGCAGCAGTCAAAGGATACCGTATCATTCTTACTATGCCGGAGACAATGAGTGTAGAAAGAAGAAACATCCTGAAAGCATACGGAGCAGAGATTGTTCTGACAGAAGGTGCAAAAGGAATGAAGGGTGCAATTGAAAAAGCAGAGGAACTTGCAAAAGAGATCCCGGGCAGCTATATTCCTGGACAGTTTGTTAACCCGGCTAACCCAGAAGTACACAGAAAGACGACCGGACCAGAGATCTGGAAGGACACAGACGGAGAAGTAGATCTGTTTATCGCAGGTGTTGGTACAGGTGGAACACTGACCGGTGTCGGTGAATATCTGAAATCCCAGAATCCGGATGTGAAGATCATTGCACTGGAGCCTGCAAGCTCACCGGTACTTTCTACAGGAAAAGGTGGTCCTCACAAGATTCAGGGAATCGGAGCAGGATTTGTACCGGATGTACTCAACACAACTGTATATGATGAAATATTTACTGTAGAAAATGATGACGCTTTTGCAACAGGAAAGCTGCTTGCAAAGAAAGAAGGAATCCTGGTAGGAATTTCTTCGGGAGCTGCACTTTACGGAGCGATCGAACTTGCAAAACGTCCGGAAAATAAAGGAAAGACGATTGTGGCACTGCTTCCGGATACCGGAGACAGATATTACTCCACACCGCTCTTCACGGAGTAGAATATGAATTTTTCAAAGAAAAGCAGATACGGACTTCGGGCACTGATCGACCTGTCCGTATACTCGAAAGAATCCCATGTTGCACTTGCAGCAATCGCAGAGCGTAACAGTATTTCACCGCAGTATCTGGAACAGGTATTTGCGGCACTCAGAAAAGCCGGAATCATCAAAAGCGTGAAAGGACCGCAGGGGGGATACCTTTTGGCGAAGCCTGCCACAAAAATTTCGGTTGCGGAAATTTTACGTGCGCTGGAAGGTGATTATCTCATCGAAGAAGAGGATGTAGAAGACGCCGAGAACGGAAGAGCTGCAGCCCAGGCGGTACAGAGTGAAGTCATCGAACGTCTGAACAGAGGACTTCAGGATATCCTTGAGAATCTGTTTCTCTCTGATCTCGAACAAAAATATCAGGAATACAGTGAATACAGTCAGGATATGTACTATATATAATAGAAGAAATGCACACCATCAGACCGGGAGGCTGGGGTGTGTATTTTTTTGTTTGACGGTCGGGTGGGGAGTTTGGGAGGAAGGGAGCAGGCGGCTCAGGCAGAAAAGAAGGGATTCCGATTCAATCGGCAAACCATTCCGATGAGCCTCCGAAAGCAATCATTGTGTCAGCAATGGCTTCCACAATGATTTGAGTCTCATCTACATTGCCTCAAATGAATTGGAATCCCTTCTTTTCTGCCTGGTCGCCCGCCCCTTCCTCCCAAACTCCC
>NZ_BAAHSG010000055.1:0-4679 GCF_054660775.1 Allocoprococcus similis | reverse complement strand
ATCTGCGTATCATCGTGATAAGCAACCCCGTTCAGTGCATCTGCTACTACCTTCACAATATTGTCCATATCCGGTTTCTTCAGCGGCAGCTCTCTTCCCTCTAGCATATCAAGCTTCCGTTTCTTCGATACGCTCTTTGACGGAAGATACCTTGCAATAATCCGGAGCGTCACAGGCTTTTCTCTTTCCAGGAACGCTCCCTTTGCCATCTGCAGATACCGATCTTTGATGAAGTTCTCATACAGAACTGTGTTCTCCGGTGTCGTGGAACAGTGCTTCTTTGTCGATGCATTATAATACGTCCGTGCCCTGGCTTTTCCCTGCGGCTTGCCCGGAACCGTAAACATTACTGATGCCATTTCCCTTTGTCCTTTCTGCCGGCACTTACACAGCAGATGCTGCATAATGCCGGCTTGCTTTCTTATTATCAAGTTACGTGTGATATATTATTTTTAAGGAGATGTCATTATCTATGCGATAATCGTAATGTGGTACTTCTCAAGTTCCTCCGCCAGTTCATATGCCAGATAGTCCTTGATTTTCTTCATAGTTGCATTCTTCCATAAACCACCGTCTGCTTCTACAAGCTTGAAGGAAGGTCCATGGTCACCGTCCTGGATCCGAAATACATAACTGCTCTGCGGCTGCTCGATTTCTGCAAAGGTACGATACGGTCTGAGCTTCACCGGATTCGGTACGATCACATCCGTCTTATTTGCAATCCCGCTCTTAATTGTGGTTTTCTGGCTGACACCATCATCATCATAATTCGCCGTTGTTCCTGACTCGATATTTCCGGCAACCTGCTTCAGGACAGTCAGATCATCGGATTCAATGAAGTTTGCCTGCAGCTCGATCAGAAAACGTTCCTGGTCATAATAACGGTCAAACCGGAATTCATTTACAATGGCATCTGCCCTCATAAGCTCCTCCCTGTTGCGTTCGTCCACCAGTCCGGAATACAATCTTACTTCTGTCGGACTGATTACATGCAGAATCATGGTCTCCCGGAGTTCTTCCGGTTTCCCCTTGATATAGTCCACAATGGATGTCAGGGTGTTGACACTCAGGGAATCTGCCTTCGGGAAATAATGATATCTTGTCAGATTTTTATTGCAGTATGTATTGCCGTTGATTTCAAGCACCTTCGGCTCCATGCTGCCTTCTTTCAGATTTGTGATAAATTCAATTGCTTCTTTTAATCCTTCCATCGTTTTTACTCCTCCTATGCTTGTTTTGCTGTTCTTAAATCAATTACTTTGCCTGCGTGTTCCGGTAAGGAATCAGCCACAACCTCTCCGGTATTCTTGTCGATCACCTTTCCATCTACTACCGTGGTTTCTGCTTCCGGTACAGCTCCAGGAATGTCCTGTACAGACATCTGTCCTGGAATCTGGTTGCCGATCTCTACCGCTTCCACTTCTCCGGTGCGGAGATCTCTTCCCATGCTCAGTGCAGTGACTGCTCCGAGTGCCGGTGCAAGGGTTGTCTTGGTCTGGACTCCAGTCGCAATGAAGTTTCTTTCCTGATTCGGCTTGAATGCGATCGTTACCGTAATCTTTCTCGCTGTGCCGGCATCCGTGTTCGGATCCTGAATGTTCTTCGTAACCTCTTCGATTGCCCGGTTTACCTGTGCGGTAAATGCTCCGTTTGCAAATGTTTCTAAATTGATGTGCTGCATAATTCTTCTTCCCCTTTCTTAAATCTATCCAAAAAATGATGCCTCAATACCCTTCGGATCCGGCTGCTGTGTTCCTGGCTCTGCCGGCTGGTCTTCCTGGACCTCATTCAGCTCCTGATCGGCTACCACTCCATCATCTTCCGCTTTCACTGCATCTACATATTCCGTCTTTCCGTCCTCATGGATCACTGCCATGTCCTTGTCAATCGCATTCTGAAGATCAATACTCATGATTCCCCATTTGCTGATCAGCTGACGGAGCATGGTTTTCAGCGCCATTCCGTCAAAATCCTTAAACCAGAATGAAGAATACTTCCACATATCCTTTTCCGAAATCTTGCCCTGTTCCAGTAATTCCAGAGATTTTGCTCCACCGTTTTTGTAAAACGCAAAAGAATACTTCTCAGCGTGTGCAAGCATTTTCTTCTTTGACCAGTACAAGGTCTTCCGGAAACCATTCTCATACTCGAACATTGCGAAGTATCCCATGGTCGGAGCTTCCTCCCGGAGGATATCATCATCAATCAGATTAACCTCCACTTCTTCATCCAGAGGATCATACCGGACAAGCTCCCCTTCTTTGATTGCAAGCACATTGAGCTTTTTGTAGTAACCGGAACGGATTGCCAGCTGAATATATCCTTTATAGCCAAGCTGGAACTGTGCTTCCTTGCAGCCTTTCTTCTTATTATCGAATGGGACCATATAAAACTGTCCGAGCTGCGGGGACGGTGAAAGATTCAGCGCCTCTCCGAGTAATGCAGCATTTACAATACTAGGGCTTGTACACTCCTGTAATGCCGGTGTGCTCTGCACCGCACTTACAATACTGGAAATGAACCTTGTCCCATTCTTTCCACCAACTACCTGATTGATCTGCTTCTTTACCGCATCGTTCTGCAGGTAAACCGACAACTTCATTGACTGATCCTGTCTTGCCAAACTGTTCTGTACTGCCATGTCTTATTCCACCTTTCCGAATCGAATCTGATTCTTTAACATATATTCACGGAGCGCCATGATCTGCTCCCTGGTTCCCCATACACGGAAGTCAAGCTGGAATACCGGTTCTTCCCCTTCCGGAATTGAAGCTGTTTCCTCTGCCGGAGCTTCCGGTACAGATCCAGATGCTGCTTCCTTCTCTGCTGCAGGTTCTTCCTTCTGTTCAGCTGCAGTCTGCTGCTTCGCTGCCTCTTCCGCTTCCCTTGCTTTCCGCTCTGCCTCCATGCGTTCTGCTTCCAGCTTTCTCTTCTGGATATCGGCAAGCCTCTGTCCTTCCTGAATTGCCTGGTTCATGTCCAGTGTCTTCCGGTAAACTTCCATTGCTTCAAACTTAAACTCCGGAAGCGTGCTGATCGTTACCACATCCGTACCAATCTGATACATCCGGCTCTTCATCTGCTCTTCAATCTTTGGAAGCGTAACTGTTGCATTCAGCCACTTTTCATCCCAGATCATGTCCAGCTTCACAAAACTCTGGAAACCAATGGATGCAAACAGTTCTTCAATCTCTTCCCGTTTTACAGCCTTGCGGCGTTCATCGATCTCTCTAATCTGAGAGTCAATCAGTCCGATCGGTTCATCAATCAGAGTTGTGATCTCCTTAACCTGCTGCTCAAACTTGGTATACGGTTCCATGCAGATCTTCTTGACACGTTTACGTTCGTCCTCAAAAGCTTTCTTCAGCTTGTTCAGATCTGCCCGATCCGCTTTCATGTCTTTGAGGGAATCCTCTGTGTAGGCGATTGTCTTATAATCCTTTACCTTCTCGGCAATCGCAGCCTTTAATTCCTCGTTGTTCCACAGAATCTGCTCTGTAAGCCAGTTTTCCTGTGGATTTGTAATCCGTAATTCCATACGCTCCTCCTTCTTTTTTAGATCTCCGGAAGTATCAGTGGTGGTTTTCTTCCACTTTCCACATACTTCCAAAATTTGATTTCTTCTTCCTGCAGATAATCCAGATCCGCCTGGACTTCCGCTCTTTCAATAAAATAATGCTTTACCTGTGTCCGTACATCCGTCCCCCAGTTGCTCCGCAAATGCGCCCGGAGGACAACAAACTCATATCCGGTAACAAGCAGATAATGCAACACCTGGATATAATAGTTATCCGGGATCCGGTCCTTCCATTTCTCATACTGCATGGACTGCAGGATGTTGGTGGTCTTAATTTCCAGAATCCCTTTCCGACCATCCTGATCAACCAGCTCCCCATCCAGAGAAGCCTGCATGAACGGATAATCCAGGCTCTGCAAAATCCGGTATTCATGATGCATGACCTGATACTGTGGATAATCCAGGCGGAACAGCTCCCTGATGAACTGCTCCGCCTCTTTTCCATAGATCACATAAGGCTTTTCTGAAATGTCTGGTGCAATCCTTCTGCCGGTCTTTTCTTCAAACAGCTCAATGTTTGTTTTGTACGGGTTCTTTCCAACTACGGCACTGGCATCACTTCCGCCGATCCCGTTTAACCGCCCCTTCAGCCAGGCTTTTTCATCTTCAAAATCATAGATTTTATAAGGTTCCATCTTTTCCTCACGTTTTTATATGATGATATATGTATGTTCTGTTCCGTCTACATGCTGTTCTGCCACTTCTACCGCTTCTTCGTAATAACCGAACAAGCCGTAGATCCACCCATCAGAGCACCGAATAATCAATGGTTTCTTTTCCATTATTACGCCCCCTTTAGGTACACATCCTTCTCTAAAGAGACGAATTATTCATCAGCATTGTCAGAAGTTCTCCCACTACCTTCAACGCTTCCAATTCAAGTTCCGCATCCGTTGCAAGACCAAGCTCCACCGCCAGGTTAATCACTTCCTTCGCCTCGGCTTCGCTTTGATCGCACTTCTCCGTCAGTGTCTTTTTAAGAGTCCGGACGATAACCGCCAAATCTGCCGTTAATCCCGGTACTCCCTCTGATGTCTTGATTTCACATACTCCATTTTCAACTTTGATCATTGACTTTCTCCTCCGACTTTCCTATAATTTA
>NZ_BAAHSG010000054.1:0-45224 GCF_054660775.1 Allocoprococcus similis | reverse complement strand
TTTATTTGCAGACTATTTTACAGCTTTGTTCCATTCCACTCCCGATTCATCTGTCCATGTATCTTTTGCAACTTATTACTCCAAGAAACGTGGAGAAGGCAAACCGCACCGAGTAGCCATTACTCATGTCGCAAAGAAGCTAATTAGAGTCATCTATGCATTGGAGAGGCTAGATATAGACTTTAATACTCAAAAGCTTCATTAAATCCAACTCTTCAAAGTTGACTACATCCATCTGAAATACGGTATGTTCAGATGGCTTATTAAGGTTACCCTTTTTTTACAATTTTAAAAATTTTTTAAAACCCCTTGACTGTTTATAGTTTGTCACCTCTATGTTTAGCTTTTCGTTTTTCTTGACGCAAAGCATACTGGCGTTCTTTTTCAGCTTCCCGTTGTTCTTTACTTTTAACTTTTCGTTCCATTTTGTTTTGTTCATGTTGAAGTTTCAACGCCTGTTGTGCTTTGGTTCCCATTCCTTTATTTTGTAACTGATTGTTGATTTCTCGTTGCATACGTTTAGGATTGATTTTTCGTTCTTCTGTTATTTCTGATTTGATAGGGGGACTGAATTTAAGGCTATTCCAATTTTTTAGTAAAAAATCATAAACTTCATAGTCTTTAGGTTCACTACCAAAAGTGATTTTACAAACTTCATAATATCCCTCGTCAAATCGTTCATATACGCCAATCCAAAATGGAGCTTCAA
This sequence comes from Allocoprococcus similis, assembly GCF_054660775.1. Lineage (NCBI taxonomy): Bacteria > Bacillati > Bacillota > Clostridia > Lachnospirales > Lachnospiraceae > Allocoprococcus > Allocoprococcus similis. Next base: position 44,515 of record NZ_BAAHSG010000054.1, on the reverse strand, counting down.
ACATGACCGTCAAGCTACTTTTTACAGACATAACATCATTCCTTACTCATTTGAGCTTCAAAATTGTTAAGCCATTCTAAAAGTGAATTATAGAGAAGTTTCTGCTGTTCAAAAATCGTTCTCCCTACAAGTGGGATAGTAGCATATTGAATTGCATAATCTTCATTAGCTTTAGCAGAGATTTTTATACTTTCTCTTAATTGAGCAATAAGTTTAATCGCTTCATTTGAACTAACTTTATTCAAATTTGCAATTACCACATTAAAATCAAATAAGAGAGGAACATCTTGAGAAGCATAGGCAAACATTAACTTTTCAAAATATTCTTTCCCTTTCTCTGTAATAGAGTAAATCGCTTTATCAGCAAATTTATCTCCTTTTACAATATCACTTTCTAAATAGCCTTTTTCTTTTAATTGCAGAACTTTTCTATAAATTGACGGCACACTTATTTTCGTCCACTTTGATAAGTTATGATATTCTACATCTTTCTGTATGTCATAAGCACTTTGCGGTTTTTCTAACACGATACCAAGCACCACTAAATCTATTGATGACATATTATTTCTCCTTTCCTTTTACTATTATCAATAGTACTATTGTTGATAGTAAAAATCAAGAGAAATATGGTCTGTGTTTCCTTTATAATAAATATCCAAGATTACCGGATTGAATAGCGGCAATATTTTTTGCTATTTTTTCTTTAGACCAATCCCACCATTTTAATTTGAGCAATATATCAATCGTTTCCTCATTAAATCTTTTTCGTATAGGTTTTGCAGGTACACCGCCCACGATTGTATAAGGTGGAACATCTTTCGTTACAACTGCTCGCGCTCCGATAATAGCACCGTCGCCAATCGTAACGCCCGCTAAAATGACTGCTTCATAACCAATCCAAACATCATTTCCGACAACAATATCTCCTTTATTATCCCATGCCTTTGTAATGTCTTTTACGTCTAATCCCCATTCTTCAAAAAAAATAGGAAATGGGTATGTTGATAAGGACGATAATGTATGATTTGCACTATTGAAAATAAACTTTGCTCCACACGCGATTGAACAAAATTTCCCAATTATCAATTTGTCTTGATTGATAGGGTATTGATATAAAACATTATTTTTTTCAAAGTCTTTTGGTTCTTTCACAAAATCATTATACATAGTATAATCGCCCACTATGATATTAGGGTTGGTGATAACACTTTTAAGATATACCGTTTCTTTATCTTTGGAACGTGGATAAATTTTCTGTAACATAATGGTTCCTCCTTTATCGCTCTAACGGAAAAGTGAATGTTTGAATACATTCAAAATGGTTATTTTCTACATAATATACGGTTTGCTCTTTGGTAGAATACACGAAAGAAACTCTCGTTGCCCATGCGCCCTCTTGACGTACATCATAAAGTAAATGAATTGCGTCTGAAATTGAAAAATCGAAGCTATATTTTTCTAATTTTTTCAAAGCACGTTCATATCTATCGTCCCCCGGAACAATAAAATCTTTTGTACTTTCCGGCTTCATCAAAGAATAGTTCGTTATTAAGGAATATTGTTCGTGTTCTTCTTTATAGCCTATTCCCGGTTCAATGATTAAAACACGTCCATGACTGTCTGATAACATTGCCTGCATAAGGAATATCACAGGAGCTGACCTCTCCGTTTCTATTCTTCACAATAGTATTTACAGCCAGTCTCTCATACTTATACAGTTTTCCATCAACCGGAAGCATATAAAATTCTTTTACTTCACCAGCAGCCCTGCCAATGCACCAACATAACAGCATATTAAACTTCCATTTATATTTTCTGCTAATATGTACCAGATTTGTCACATCAATTTTCTTGAAAAAAGTTACCATTGGATTTGGTGAATTCATCCATAATTCAAATGCCTCTGCTCTTGTTGTTTCTTGAGGATTTATTTCCTGTGGTTTCATGCTTATTACCTCCATCTAAGTAATTTTATATGCCTTGATAATACAATAATAAATATGCCAATACTGTACATAAAAAAGGAAATACCGTGCCTGGGAACCCCTTAAATCCATCTCTTTTTGCAAGTACTTTTACGGTGATTGACTGTATGATTGTTCCAACACATACCATAAATGCTACAAATACATAAGACATTCCAAACGAACTTAATGCATGCGTTCCTGAAATCCACATAGCATAGTACAAATAATCTCCAAACCCACAAGTCGGTATAAGCACATCATTCTTGTCCAATCCATATACAAACAACTTTGCTGCTACAGTTTTATTTGACATAGCTTTTGCATTAACAGTTCTTTTCCCAATTTTTGTAAAACTAATAATATCCATCGTAGTCACAACAACTCCGATAGATATCGTACTCTCAAGATCAAGCTGTTTTCCAAGCCATATTCCAGCAAACATAACAGCCAAGGCTCCAAAAATCCCATTGACAAACAGCTTTTCTCTCTTATATGGGATGAAAAACAGATTGAATATTATGTAAATTATTCCGCTAACTCCTACAGTAATCAATAATAAATTTGGCAAATATAGATTTGCGATTACTGTACATGCAGAATACAAGAATATGTATAACAATGACCAAAATATTGTTTTGTTAATGCCATCTCTGTTCATCACTAATTTTCTCCAATTCAATTATGTTGCCAGATTATCGTTCATTTTCTTTTCCTCTGTAAACAAATCTGGGACCTTCTTCTCCAATTACTCCATTCTTCACAAAACCAGCTTTCATTAAAACATTCTGCGATGCCACATTTTTTAGATCTGTCTCTGCTTCTACAGCACAGACTCCTTCCATCGATAAAGCCCATTCCGTAATTACTTTTACAGTTTCTACCATATATCCGTGATGTCTAAATTCTTCCCTTAATCCATATCCGATTTCCACTACGCCATCTTTTCCAAGACCCTTGAAGCAGAAATCGCCGACAATCGTTCCCGGAGCATTTTTTAATTCCATATTCCAGACTGCATACCATATTCTGTTGTCAGGATGAGAAAGACTCCCTTCAAGCATCTCCGTGTAAGCCTGTTTCATCTCAGGATCAGACTCTTTTTCAATAACCAACCGCATTTCTTCATCACTTAAAGGATAAAGATACATTCTTTCAGTCTCTACTCTCATGAAAACACTCCTAAAACATCTGTATAATTCTTGCAATCTCCATAACTACAATCTTTAGCATCACTCCACCGGACATCACATAAAACCATATCTCACGCATATGCTGTGACTTTGCAATTGGTGTTGCTATTGCTGCAATAATTATGATTGCAGCTCCGACACATCCAACGATGTTTGGAACGCTCACAAGTGAAAATATTCCCGGATCACAGCTTCCATCTATCGTATACTGAATTGTTTTATCCAATCCGTCCCTTGCCGCTGCAAAGCAGCATATAACAAGACCATATGCCAAAACAAACAGGCTCCTTCTGCCCCAGAAATTAATGTTGCTTCTGTTACTGATTGAGTATCCAACAAACCCAACCAGCGATACAATCATAAGTGTAGTAACTGTTGTTACCATATTTCCAAAATAGAGTTTCATCTGTTTTACCTCCTGCTAATTCAAATTTTTATACCACTCAGTAACTGCATTCAAATTCTGTAAAGATACTCGTTTTCCACCATTTACCATCATATCTAACATATCATCCTCTTCGGGCGTACGGTCGGTTTTATTTGCCAATCCCTTTCCGACAGTTTTAACCATGACATTCATCATGAAACAATACGCCCCATGAAGTTTCTTCACATCAAAGTTCCCCTGTAACGTAAATAAAGGAATCCTCTGTGGAATAGCATTTTTATCCCTGACCTCTTTTAGCTGTGTGCCTGTCTGTCCCATGCCGATACCACAGACTGCACGCACTTTATACAATTTTGCTGCCTCTTTATATCCTTTGATTCCTCCTGCCATAATCCAGCCGAGATAAATGATTTCACTGCCGGAAAGCACCTTGTTTTTTGCCTGCTGTAAACTATGTACCGGAAGATTCAATTCCTTTCCCAGTAATTGTGCATACTCCGCTGTGCTTCCGGTATTTGATGTATATATGATTGCTTTCATTCTTATCTGACCTCCCATAATATAAATGACGCAGTGCAAAACTGTAATATTACAATCTGCACTGCGTCTTAGCGTCTGGCTTCCTTTACTATAAATTTTTCTGCATCAATCAGGCTTTCTTCTTTACACTTCGGACAAAACAAAGGAAAATTTGTAAGTACCGTATCCTTCCTTAATTTCAATCTTGTCTTATTTCCACATTTGGGGCAAAGAATCCATTCCTGATATTCTGATTCATCGTTCAAATCACTTCACCCTTTCAACTTATCTGCATTTCCAGTAGAAAATGATCCATATGCTCTTCCAGTAACTTTATCACATAACTTTTGTCTTCTACTCCATCATATATGCTATAAAGCAAAAAAATAGGTCCATAAAAATCAAGTGCTGTCTGTCTGGCTTTTCCTGCATCTCCCAGCATTCCTGAAAACAAAGCTTCCATATAAGCTAATGGTCCGCTTGCAAGGTAATTCTGATATAGCTGTGCCATCTGTGGCTCTCTGTACTGTTCCAATGTCAGCATCTTACGAAAACAGCTTGAAAATTCTTCCTCTGTCCAATGAAGAAACTGCGCCTTTGTGAACTGCTTAATCTTATCAAATGCCGTTTCTTTATACTCAGCTGTAACCTTTTTCAGATCACCCTCTGGCATTTCATACTGCTTTACTCTCTCAATATCCAATTCATTCATTTTTTCAATAATACTGTCCAATATCTCCTGCTTGCTTTTATAATGCTTATACAATGCAGCCTTGGTTACTCCAAGTTTTGAAGCAATATCATTCATGGATGTTCCCATATATCCACTCTGTGCAAATAACTTCAAAGCTTCTTCCAATATTTTTTCCTTTGTGTTCTTTTCTTTGCTTTCCACATCTATCTCCTAATTTAAATCTGTTATCAAGTTACCCTTTGGTCACTTTAATTATAGTTACCTATCGGTCACTTGTCAACAGTTATGATTAGAAAATACAAAAGAACATTGCTAACTTAATCATCGTTTCTCGATAACCTGATTTATTAATCCATAGACTGTTTGTTATGCACGCTGTTTTCTATGTAGACCTCGCTTTTCAGTATCCTTGACTGTGATACGCCGTAGCGTATACGCTTTTCTTTCAGTTCCTGTATAAAATCATTGTTCATAAATCACTTATCCTTTCTGTTTTGTTGCACGAAAAAAGGACAGTCAATGTAAAATCAACTGTCCTCGGATATGCAGTATTCAGTTTTGTATTGTGACGCAGGCACATTTTAAATCACACTTTGAAAATGCCGTTACAGCGCATAAACAAAGGATTTTTATGCCTTGCAGAATATAGTTTCCAGTTTCTTGTGCCCCCTTGTTAGGTAACGGGGGCTTTATGGCTCGCTGACGCTCGCCCAACCATCAGAGTGAACCAGCCGTTTGCCAGCAAAGCTGGCATGGCTTGATGTCTTACGACAGCCACCACGTCTGGATCACTCCGATGGTGGTTGTTTGAGTCCTTAAAAGTACGTTCTAAAAAGGACAGAAACCTTTGTCTCTGTCCTCATTCTACCTTATCTGCATTTTCTACGCTTGAAGAACAATAACGTTATTACTCCTGCAAGGGAAATGACCGTTACCATACTCCACAGCAAAATATTTGTACTATCGCCTGTCTTAACTGCTGTATCTGGCTTTGTAGAAGTAGTAGGCTGTTCTTTGTTGGAAATCATAGAAATGACTGCTATTTCTTTATAATCACAACGTTCACAAACACGTTCTTTTTTGCCTGTTTCTGTGGTTGTTGCTTCCTTGATGACTTTCCATTCTCCCCACGTATGACCTGTCGCATCTACCTCATTTCCTTTGTAGCTATGACTACAATTCCTGCAAGTATATGTCGTATATCCTTTCTCTGTGCAATTTGGTGGTGTAACGACTGCAACATAATCATGTTCGTTTACAGTAAACTGTAGCTCCGTTGTTGCTATTTGAGCATTAGCTGCTGTTACAGTAAGCGTTGCCCGATATATACCTGTTGCTAAACTGTCTTTTGGTGCTACTGCTACTTTTAGAGTGTCGTTTGGCTGGATGGTTGTAGTACCATCACCACTCAACTCGAACTTATCCTTATCTGTACCCGTGATAGATATATCTACATTCTCTAAATCAACATTTCCGTTATTTGTAATCGTAAATTCCTTTGCGTTAATTGGTTGATATCCTACGCAAGTTCCTGTAAATGTTCCGTCACCACTTAAAAGCATGCTGTAAACTGCCTTTGTTGCAGGTGGCAGTGTGATATTCACATCACTTGCTGGCGTACCTAAAATGGTAAAACCGTTTTTAGTGATATTTGTTACTGTCAATCCGTTCAAGCCCTGGATACCATCCTCATAACCATCCGGAAGAAAATATCCGTCAACAGCTTCTACTATAATATCTGTAATTGCCTTGTTTGGACCAACTTCCTGCACACCATTATTCGATGTGATATTCAATCCCGCACCCGCAACAATATTCACAGCAGTTTCTTGTTCTTTCTCTGCCAAAGCCGCATATGTGATTCTATTTGCTGTATCTGTTGTTTCCAGCCATATCTTGCAATTCGCAAAATTATCTAAATTCATACCACTTGCAGAAACTTCTGTTTCATTCGTAATTTGTTTCGCATACGCACCATTGCTGTTTTGCGTAACCAGATATGTACCATTTGGAACATCTGTTAAGATAACCTTGCTATCATCATAAGAAATTACGGCTGAACCTAGGTTCTTGCTATACTTACCAGCGTCATAGCGTAATGTAAACGCTCCATCTCCATCCGTATCCTGCAGTGTTAAATTACCTGTAGATGTTGCTGTCGGAACAGCCGATGCAAAAAGAATCATCGATGAATTCAGTTCAAAAGCAGGCCTTATTTTTTCTACATTGCTTGTTTGCGCTCCATTAAAAGAAGGATTCTTCTTAGAAGGCCACGCGGTCAAAACATTACTTCCATCATTCGGATCATCATTCCTAACAAGTGGTGAACGAATCCAAAATAATTCAAGAACAGATTCTCCCCAATAACTTGGATCGATACGAAGACCATCATTCAAATCATTTGCGCTGTTCTTTCCCACAGTAATGTGTTTATCATCTTTTTGGTCTCCATAAGCAAAATACAGCTTATCCGTTGTGGAATAGACGCTGTTGTTTTTCGTATCATCCGTATAAATCGTTGTTTCGTTTATCAGTGCCTGTTCTGAACCTGTAAAAAAAGAAGTTTCCATCTCTTTTAAGGTAACATTCCTTATATAACTCGCTCCGTAGTGATTCGGGAAAACTTCTGTCGGTTCTCCATTAGGATAGGTACAGTTCCACTTATCATCATATGTTTTATTGGCCATATAATTTGATTCAAATTGTACTCCATCTCCCATAGAACTTGCAGAAAATAAGTAAGCGATGAATAACCACCCGTGTACGACTCCTAGGGGACCTTCCTATCTGAGGTCTCCTAGGAGTCGTACACGGGTGGTTATTCATCGCTTACAGAAGGTCCCCAATATATGGCGAAACCTTTTACATATTCCTGCGATTTATCATGATTTTACAGGTTAGGAGGGCATCAGCAGAAACTTATTTTATATATGCCCCTTTATAGCAGTTTCCATACCTGTCAAACACATAATCCCCATTTGTAAGCACATAATCTTCTCCTGATAAGACTGCATGACAATAATCCTGGATGGATGTCAAACGTCGCTTAAAAGCCACTCCGCCCCCGAACATATTGGTACTGTGTATGTCAGAACCGGCGGTCATGGGAAGATGGTGTCTGTTGGCATATGCAATGGCTTTTTCGTCGAATCTTTTCTCATTATGGCTGGTACTTTTGTGGCAGGAATGGGTAGCGTTGATCCCTTCTACGCCGTCTACAGAATCGGGATAAAGACGGATTTCCGGGATGTACCAATCTTCGCGAAATGGGTGTGCGTGGATGACCATTCCTCCTGCAGAATGTACCAGTTGGAATTGTTTTTCGATGGCAGCATTTTTTATCTCCGGGTGGTGGATCAACCAGTCAATATCAACTCCATAAATGAGAAATTCTGTTCCGTTATATCCTGCTTCATAACCAAAATAGACGTCGAAATCATGTGCATCGCCATAAGATTTTGCGTCCAGATAGCCTTTGGAAAACTCCCGAAGCCATTCTTTCCACGGCAGATGGGAGTCAATGCAATTGTTTCCGCCCCAGTTGTGATCCGTAACGATAATTCCTGTGTAGCCAGCCTCATGGGCGGCTCTTGCCATTTCATAACCGCAGTTCTGCGCACAGGCACTGCTTTGGCTGGTGTGTAAATGGGTTTCATATAAGTATGGATAATCATTTATTTGTATCATAATTGTGGAATTCCTTTCATTTAATTTGGCAAAATATGGTTCTGGAACAATAATGTAATTATGCAGTTTTTATGTAAGCAATGAATAACCACCCGTGTACGACTCCTAGGAAACCTCAGATAGGAAGGTCCCCTCGATTTTCCGGCAGTATTTTTTCTGTATCTGTTATTCCTGAACAGTTTCCCTTTATGAATTCACTCCACGGCATCAGCTGTTTTATGCCTGCGGGCTCATTTTTGTAGTCCGGCATATACAGCAAGAGTGTGTAGAGGTATTGATAAATGTTCAGGTTGTTTGCCTTGGCTGTTTCAATCAGGCTCATGACGATTGCGCTTGCATTTGCACCATCAACCGTATCATGAAACAGAAAGTTCTTCCTGGCTGTTGCGTAAGACTTTGCCCTCCGTTCCGCTGCGTTGTTTGAAATCTCACATCTTCCATCAAGAAGATAGTTCATCAGTGTTTCTTTGTGGTTGAAGGCATAGTTTACTGCTTTTTCAAGTTTGCTTCCGCCTGTCGGATTCAGGGTTCCCAGCCATGACCAGAATTCATTCCATATTTCCGGTTCCTTTTCCTGGCGTTTCTGCTTCCGTTCCTCTGCAGGAAGTTCCTTATAGCAGCGTTCCAGGAAAAACAGACGGTTGCAGAAAGCTACTCCTTTTTCTGCCGGAAGAAGGCAGTTGTCATCTGACATTCCGGAAGAAGGCTCTTTCAGTTCCTCTTCTGAATTGATATCCAGAAGCTTCAGCTTTTTCCGGCGTCCTGCCGGGACAGCTTCATAAAACTTCCTGCGGCAATGTGCCAGGCAGCATACCAGGATCACATCTTCGATCCTTCCGTATGCGGAGTAACCGTCACAGTGCAGCAGCCCTTTGAATCCGGACAGGAATTCGATCGGGTTTTCCCCGCCTCTGCCGGGCCGGTAATCGTAAAGCACGATCCCCGGAAGCCCATCGCTTCCACTCAGATAGATCCACATATAAGATTTTGAGGTGGCTTCCTTCCCTTCTTCATGAAGAACCTGGCATGGTACCTCATCCGCATGGATCACTTCCCGGCCTAAAAGTTCCTGGTGAAGTGCCTCATATATGGGGGCAAAGTATTCCAGCGCACAGTAGTTATACCAGTGTGCTGCTGTTTCCCGTGGAAGAGGGACTCCTTTCTGGAACCAGTCTTTTTCCTGGCGATAGAAGGGAAGATACAGACAGCTTTTTTGGTACATGACCATTGCCACCATATCCGGTGATGCCGGACTATGGGGAAGTAAGGCAGTTGGTGTTTTGGCTGCCCGGATCATTGTATCGTCCTCCTCGCGGCAGGCCGGACAGACCAGGGTCTCTTGAAGATACCTGACACGTTCTACCTTCGCAGGGGTGATCCTCAGTTCCTCACGGACAGTTTTGTACCCAAGATGTTCCATAGGCGCATCGCAGTCCGGGCAGAAACGTTCCGATTCCGGTACGTCACATTTGATATCCCGGATGGGGAGCAAGGCATACAGATCATCACGTACGGATTTCTTTTTTCTGGTACGTGTATGTTCTTTGACCACGACAGTTTCTTCTGGCTCTGTATCCTGTCCAGACAGATCCACGGATATTTCCTTCTTTACTTTTTCGCTGGAAGTACCAAAAAACTTTCTCTTAAACTCATCCAGGGTTTCATTCAGGTTTGCAATGGTACTTTTAAGATCTGTCACCATGTTGCGGAGTTCCTCAACAGTGGAACGCAGGTCAGAGATCGTCTGGTCCTTTTCTTTCAGGCGTTCTTCCTGCTCCGCATTTGTTTTCATAAGCAGCTGGATCATATCCTCAGGATTTACAGGCATTGGCTTTATCCGTCCTTTTCTTTCTTATCTTTATTATAAAGGAAAAGAAAGATGGGCGCAAACCAGCGGGATTTTCGCTTCGTCATTATGACGGGGGATAACTTTCCTGAAAAAGGGCAAAAAGCTGTAAATATCATGCCACTTTGCTTTTTTTCAGGAAAGTTATCCACAGATAAAAAATCAGAGCCGTCCCTGGGGTGGGAACATCCACAAGTCCAAAAACCGCAGGAAGCGGACGGTGGATAAATGCCTATTGTCTTTGACCTGGAACAGAAATGAAAATTTATAAAATCTCTGTTTTGCACAAAGGTTAAAAATCTTTCTTCCGCCCACCAACCCTGATTGCCTTTGGCTGGTCGATGGAAAGGCCTTCCATAAGCCACCGGAATTCCTGCCTGGAAAGAAGCCTTGCTTCGGAAGCAGTCCTCGGCCACTGGAAACGTCCGGTTCCATCCAGCCTTTTCTGCATCAGGACGAATCCTGTTTTGTCAAAGTAAAGGGCTTTGATTTTACGGCTATCCCTTCCGCAGAACAGATAGACAGCATTGGCGTATGGATCCAGCTGATAGGTGTCGCGGATGATCGCCATCAAACCATCGAAACTCTTTCTCATGTCGGTCCTGCCGGTGATCAGGAAAATTTTTGATACACCGGAGATGTCACCTAACATAATGCCCGCAGCACAGAGACCGTATTTGCGATCGTTTCCCTGGCTGCCCTGTTTGAGATATCAAGCTGGATTCCATTCATCCGGATTGTGATGACTGTATCAGGATGAATCCCCTCCCCACCTGCTGTTTGGGTTGGCGGGATACAGAATTCCTGCTCTGCAAAAGAAACCGGAACAACTTCCTGTTTTTGGGGAAGCGTAGCCTCCCGTTCTGTAATTTCACATGCCTTGGCCCGCAGGCGGCGTATATGATAATAAAACTTACTTGTGTGAATATGATGTTCTTCACACCAGGTTTTATCAGGAAGGCCACTGGTACGGCACTCATGAATAATATTTAGCCATTCCTCATCAGATCGGCGCGGATGTCTTTTCAAAGTAAATCACTCCTAATTCTAAAAATATTTGGAGTGTTTTTTTACACTGGACCCTAATGATGTGAAGTAAAATGGTCCGAATAGTAAAGTAACATAGAAGATGTATAGAAGTTCCACTCCATGAGAGAATTATCTCATGAAAAAAGGAAACTGTCTAAACGGTGGGTTATTCATCGCTTACGAAAATAACGTTAAGCTATTATTACTTTGACTTCCTGCAATCCACCACTGTTGATTGTTGTTTCCGAAATAGACTTTTGCAGGGTTTTTCACTCCGTCATTATCATTTGTATCATAGCTTTTTAATTCTTCAACAGTTGAAAACTGCTCTTTCGTTGGCGATTGATTTTCTTCTGCATGAACGCTGGTACTAAATGCCGGAAACATAGTCAATACCATTGCACTTACCAGCAAAAATGAACAAGGCTTTTTCAAATATCTTTGTTTCATATTTACTTTCTGCTCCTTTCCTTGACTTTTCTCAAAAGGTACACTCTTTAATAGCTATTATATCATTATCTAGTATTCAAGTATAGCTGAAAACGCCTGTTTTTCAATAAATTAATCATTTAGAACAGCTTTGAAGATGTAATTTTTGCTAAGATTGCCAGATTATATTTTTTGCAAAAAATGTACCTTTTAATAGTTCAGAACAGACTATTTCTGCTGTAATAAGCGATATTCCCTTAATTTCCTATAAAACATAGCTCCACTCATTTTGCACACTTCCAAGACTTCCGATAAAGGAAACCTTTTCTTTTCCCATTTATAGACAAGTCCCCAAAATTCTCTGGAAGTACAATTTCTGGTCTGTCAAATTTTACGCCCTTTGCTTTCGCCACTGCTATGCCCTGTGCCTGTCTTTTTCTGATGTTCTCACGCTCATTCTGCGCAACAAATGATAGTATCTGTAACACAAGGTCAGCAATGAATGTGCCCATTAAATTCATTTATTGCCTCCCACGGATTGTCTGCATGGTAATCCAGTCCTACCACATCATATCCTGCAAATAATGTTTTATAATGGTCCGCTTCCATAGCATTTCCACCTTTTCCATGAATATATAGAACTAATTGTCTCATGAATCTTACCTCTCTATCTTCCTTTCATGTATAAACCTGCTTTCAACACCAAAAGCAGAAATGCCAGTGCTGTTGCATATGTCTCCCCTGTCAAAGCCAGAAACAGTACTGCTGCGATACCAAGCAATATGGAAAATACAATTACCATCTTGTATACTTTTTCAATTTTTAACTGCGTAACTATGATCTCTACAACTCCAATTAACATTAATAAAAAGAACAATACCCAATAAACCATCCTGTTAAAGGCTGATGTTTCTGCATAGCCGAACAGATTTACGGATGCAATATATTCTTTCATTGATTTTGGATACAGAGGCAGCACAATCAGCAGAAAATGAAACAAGTCAATAGCCCCGATCAGAATGCTGCACAGATTCTGCATATTGGATTTATTTTCTTTCTCCGCAATTGAAAGTAATTTTTCCCCAGACAACAGTTCATCAATTGTCACAGCGAAAAACGACGAAATTTCTTTTAGCGAATCAATACTCGGATACCCTCTGCCCGATTCCCACTTCGAAATAGCTGTCCTTGAAACAAACAGAGCTTCTGCCAATTCTTCCTGTGTTAAGCCTCTGCTGCTTCTTAACTCTTTCAGTTTTTCATTAAATTCCATGGCAGAACCTCCATTCATTCTCACTCGTAATTACTTATCATCACAAAATAACAGAACCATTGCTTTGTACAAGCAATACAGCCCCGCACTCAAAATCATAGCACCAACGATATCCGTAAACCAATGCACTCCTGCAACCAGTCTTCCAAACACCATAAATGTAGAAAAAATGATTGACATTACACACACAAATCTTCTAAGCAACAGATTTGTGCTTCTGCGATTTACCTGATATACCAAAGTAGGCATAACGCTTAGTACAAGCAGCGTTGTAGATGATGGATAAGATGCCTCAAGCATCCCATCAATCAGAATTGGTCTGTAATTAATCGGAATCATCTCAAAAATCAGATATCCCAAAATCACTGCTACATAATAAATTCCAAGGAAAATCAGATCTCTGTCAACCTTAAAAAGACTTTTCCTTTTTATCAGTTGTACGAAACCAACTCCACCAAATGTCATACATACAAATATCGGTACAAGACCTAACCAGTCGGTAATCGTATAGATTGCCATGTGTACTCCGGTAACTCTGTGAAACCAGCAGTTAAAGGTTGCGAATCCAATCTCCGTGTCCTTCTGTCCTACCGACTGCACATCCACACATTGTATTAAACATGTCCAGATTACAAACATTACAAGTAACGCAGTTCCTAAAATTAATAGCTTCTTTCCGTTTTTCTTCATTTTATTTTACCTTCCTTTTCTTTTTTACCTGTTGGCTGATTGGAAGGTAACATATACTACGAAAAATAGTAAGAATCGTGCTGTCACATGAGCGACACCTATCGTGTCATCAGGTGAAACACGCGACTTTCACCCGCCGAAAATAATATTTTCTATCGTCCGCCTTCACCCTCTGGCAGCAATGTAACCAAATAATAAATTATTCCAAATACAGTTATGCTTCCCATCATAATGCCGATCATCTGATTTACCCTTACCACATTTCCATGAAATACCGGATTGCAATCAAGAGTGTCTCTTATCACTTCAACCATTTCATCCGGATAATGTTTTCTCTCCATCTCTCTGAAAACTCCGTGAAGCATATGATTCTTAATCAATGAAGTGGCATAGGTACTCGGAAGATAAGACAGCGCCTTCTGAAGACCTGAACCAAAATTTGAAATCGGCATATAAGCACCACATATAAAACCATATCCTGCGCTGACAATTGTACCCACAGCTGAAAGCTGTCCCTGTGTTGTCAATGGAAAGCTAATGATACTTGAGAGCGTACTTCCAAACAGGACGAGCAATATCATATCAAATAAAACCCATAATACATCTGCTGCATTCATATACCATCCCATTTTAAGTAAATATCCCAGGCATAATACAAACGCAAGTCCATTGACCATCAAAGAATTAGCAACTGTTGACAGAAAATATCCTAAATAAATTTTCCCCTTGCTGACAGGCGAAACATTAAAATCCTTCCTTGTTCCGTTTGCCTTGTCCTGCACCATAGTCAGATTCACACAGAATGTTACAGTAATACAGCTCACTGCCATAAGTGATGCTGTCAGCTGTGCTGCCACGGTTCCATTGATGAGCTTATCCGAAATCGTGATCATATCCGGAATCGCCGCTGTAAAAGAATCTCTGAAAACTTTTGCAAGAAACGTAGCATACAGAACAATCAAAATGACGGGTGTGATCATTGACGTAAACAACATCCCTTTATCTTTAAAAAACAGTTTCCTGTTCCTGTTCATTAGTGCCAATACTGTTCCCATCAATGCTCACCTCCAAGCTTCTTCCCTGTGACTGCAAGAAATACATCATCCATACCGCCTTTTACTACTTCATAATCCATGAATAACTCCTGATGTTCTACAATAAGCTCCGTAGCTTCTTTCGTATTTCTTACTTTTATCTGATATCCGTCACGTATTTTTTTATATTCTCTGTTCAATGACTTTATTTCATCTTCAGAAACACCATAAACAGACACGATATCCTGCACATAATCATTTTTAAGTTCAAACGGTGTACCTTCCGCTGCAATACTTCCTTTGTCAAGAATCACAACATACCCGGCATTAGCAGCTTCCTCCATATAATGTGTGGTCAGAAATACTGTCATATTTTCTGTTTTCTGAAGCTTCTCGATAACATTCCAGATTAACTGCCTTGTCTGTGGATCAAGCCCTGTAGTAGGCTCGTCAAGAATCAAAATTTCCGGTCTGTGCAATAATGCGCGGGCAATATCAATCCTTCTTCTCTGACCGCCCGACAGCTTACCTACAGGTCTGTTTAAGAACTCGTCAAAATCCAGAATCTCGACCAGCTCCTGTAATCTCTTATCAAAGGCATTTCCTGTAATGCCATACAAAGCAGCTCTGCTCATTAGGTTTTCTTTTACCGTTAGTGGTTTATCAAGAACGCTATCCTGAAATACAACACCAAGCATTCGTTTTGTCTGTGCGCCGGCTTTGTCAGCTTCTATTCCGTTTATCTGAACCGTTCCACTGTCTTTTTTCAGCAGTCCACAGAGAATGGAAATGGTTGTACTTTTCCCTGCACCGTTTACTCCAAGAAACGCAAACAATTCTCCTTTTTTCACACGAAAGCTCAAATCATTTACCGCTTTTACTTCGCCAAAGCTTTTATTCAGGTGTCTGATTTTAATGATATCTGATTCCATATCTTCTCCTTATGTTTTCATTTTTTCTTAAATGCTGCAGCATATGTTGGATTTATCTTTTAAAATAAAATCTATATATTAAAAAGTAATATAAATGCAAAAATTGTCCATGCCCATTAGCAGTTACCAATCGATTACTTATATTGCAGTAACCAATTGGTAACTTGTCAACCTTTTTCTAATCTTCTATCACTTCTATCGGATGAGCATCCGAAACATAAATCATCGCATCATAAAGTTCTGCCGAAGATGCCCATACACGGTAGCCTCTTGGAAGAATTCTGTATAATGTACTGTACGTTTGATAACAGAATGCTTTTTCATACTCTTCTTCATCACACTGTTGCCCCTTTCCAATCTTTAACAACTCATATTAAAACCGCATTCATATAGCTTATTAGGATATGACACGGAGCAAAGATAACCGCAAAAATCAATAGTAAGATATTGCCGCTTATAATACCGCTTTCAATAAATAGCAAAGATGGGATAATTGATAGATATAAGGACTTTCGTATAGAATCCTCTTTCCAGAATACTATCCAGCCTAAGCAATACAATACTACGAGCATCACCCCAAAAAACAGATATACTGTTTTCCCCTGTTTAAACCAATACCCGCTGTTCATAAAAGGGATTATAAGAAACATGCTGAAAAAACAGCCAAACCTCCCAATCTGCTCAAGAAATTCAACTATTTTATTCTGATACCGATTTTCGAATCCATCTTTACATGTTATTGCAAACACAATATTAGGGATTAAAATCACACTAACAAAAATCAGTCCCCAGTAATTCAAGTATTTATTCATAATGCTCTCCTCTCCAACAGAGCGAGATACGCTTTGCGAATCTCGCTCTGATTAGCGGTCGTCAAATGCACTGCATAAATGCATGCATTTTCCTCGTCGCCATAACAAATAAGACGCAGGCAAAAAACATTTCGTTTCTGCTCTGCGTCTTAGCGTCTGGCAATAGATTGATAATCCACTATATGATCCTTTACATTGATAATAAAACTTTTTTTACATTTTGGACAAAACAGCGGAAAATGCTTTAATTCCGTATCATCCAGTATCTGTGTCCGTGTTTTTGCACCACATACCGGACACAAGATCCATTTATCCGTTACTACTGCTTTCATCTGACCTGTCACCTCCTGATAAATCCCACAAAGTGCTGTCCTTCACACCTAAGCCTTTTAAATATGTCATACCGGTATTATGAAGCATACGATACATATTTTCTTTCGTATCCTTGACGATTCCTGATGCAATAAGGGTTCCTATCCCCTGTGTATACACCATCATTGTCATCGCAAAATCCATTACCTGTCTTGGTGTAATCCCAAGCAGTTCTGCCATCTCCTGATACATATTAGCTGCATCCTGATTATTCGTCTGTAACTCGAAGCCTGTACTTAGCAGCTGGCTTCGCTCTCCCATGTAAAGGAAACGAAACAGATTAGGATTTTCTAATGCTAAGTCAATGGTTCCTTTTCCTCTTTGTTCGAATGTTGCAAGTTCGTTTTCATTCTGACTATAATACTTATCCTCTACATACTGCTCCGCAAAAGGAATCAATTCCTCACGCAATCCATCCATTCCACCAAACTGCCATGAAATCGGTGCTGTAGAGCATCCCAGTTCCCCAGCTACAGCTTTTATGTTAAGAGCGGCATATCCATTTTTTGAAACAAGCTCCAGTGCAGCCTGCAACATATCTTCTTTTTTTATTTTTGGACTACTTGGCATATAAAATCTCCAATACTATAAATTAGTTTATTATAAACTTGTTTATAGTATATCACTTTATACATACATGTCAATGACAAGTATCTATTTTTCACTTTCTAAAACGTCATCCGATACAGTTCTATTCCAAGCACTGCATTATATCCTGTCGCAGCAAACACACTGAATCTTTCAACAATCCCGAAATAATCCTTCGGTACAATATTCATCCCTATTGCACCTACCATCATCATACCAAGAGCAATTGCTGCAAAAATGCCATAAGAACGACAGCTTTTATCCTTTGCTCCGGCAATAATAATCAAAACCAGAGATACTATGGACAATAAAACAACGATCACGGTCGAAAAAATATGCATCTTATCCTGAAATGTACCTGCATAGCCACTGTCACTTAAAGGAAACATGCCAAATCCTACTGCTGACACCCACTCCATAACCGTGAACAGATAGATGCCTACCCGCAGGAGTCTGTTTTTCTTACCCTGAATGCCTATACATACCATCATTGCACACACCAGAGTACATACATTGTACAGACTGCTTAGCTGGTTCCACAACTGAAGCGATGGTGCATTCGATGCACTAAGGTCACTTACCGCCTGTGCCATCCAGTCATAGCCCGGATATGCAAGCGGTGAAAATACAACCGCTGCTGTATATGACAAAAAAGCTGCTACTCCAAGTAAACCACAATAATTCAATAAACTCTTTTTCTTTATCATACAGCATTCTCCTCACAAAACCATTTCAGATAATCGTTCAAAAGATTCTTATCTGTTTCATAGCTACACTTACCATTGCTCTGATCCAGTTCGTAATCCATCAGTCCATGTACGGTCATAGCAAAGCTTACCGCACTCATATCCGGATTTGTAAAATGAAGTAATTTATGTATTTCCATCGCATAGAACAGCTGCTTCGTTGCTATAATCATCTTATCCGTCTCTTCTGCGACAATTTTGGCTGCCATAGGATTCAGACTTCTTTCGGAATAGATAACCTTGTAGAAATTTAACATATGTTCCTGCTTGTTCATGTTAAAATATCCGCCGACCATCATCTTCAATATTTCCAAAGCACTCTTGCCGGCAAAAATAACCGTATAATCAATCGCACCTATATTGACATTTTTCTTAGCCTCTTCCCGGAGAAATTGATACATTACTTCAACAAGCTCCTCTTTGGATGCAAAATGATTGTATAATGATGGTTTTTTTATCCCAACTTTATCTGCAATCATATTCATGGATACATTACCAAGTCCTTTATTCGCCGCCAGCTCCAATGTAGCCATAATAATCTCTTTTTTTCTTGTATCACTCATTATTCGTTTTAACCATCCCCTATGTATTACCTATTGGTTTTGTTTTAACTACCATTCGGTAGTTTCACTATATCACATCGCTCAGCATAATTCAAGTACAGGTTAGAATAACTGTCCCGGCAGTTTCTTTTTCTCTTTATATGGAAACTGCTTATCAAACTCTTCTGCCTCCTGCTCATCTACAAGATAGCTTTCCGGTGTTGCATACTCTCCAGTAATCCCGTTAAGATAACCCGGTACAAGTTCTTTACACAAGAAGAATGATGCATCTTCCCCCTCTGGCAATCCATGATATCGAATGCCATACTCGCTTGCCTGTCTGAATCCACTCTTACCGTAAAAATCGATATTTCCTTCAAAGCATAGTGCTCCACAGCCAAGCTCTGCAGCTTTCTCCAATGAATAATCAAGCAGGATTTTACCATATCCTTTCCGCTTATATTCATTCTTGATACAGATTGGTCCCATCGTCATAATTGGGATATTTCTTCCATCATCCGCTTTAATACTCGTTCTCATAAACATGTTCTGACCGATCAGCTTGTCCTCTTTGCCATTTTCATTAAGAAACATCACAAAATCCAGTTCCGGAACAAATGCCGGATCATTTCTGAGCTGATGCAATACATAATGCTCAAGGCATCCTGGACGATACACATTCCAAAAGCTGTCTCTTACCAAATTTTCTACTTTCTGATGTTCTTCCTTTTTCTCTAAACGAATCATAATATTACTTTTTTCCATTTCTTTTATGTCCTCTCTTAAAAACTACGAGAAACACGCTTTGCGAGTTTCTCGAGTTATCGCGGTGCTCGCCAAATCTGCATGCAAGCATGCGATTTTTCTCGCTACTCGCGTAAATAAAAACCGATAATCCTGATTTTTCAGTATCAGAATTAACGGCTCTGCGTCTTAAGCGTCTGGCTCTTATTTTACTGTTTCATTTCTTCTACCATTTTGTTCAGCATCTGTTCAAACTGGCATTTTACTTTCGCCTTATCTGCTGCTCCATCATACATGCTATAATAGAAAAACATATTTGCATAAAATTGAACCGCAGTTTCTTCTGGATTTTTCATTTCCATACTTTTGAACAAATCCTTCACGTATTCTGCCGGTCCGGATGCCAGATATTGCTGATATAAATTCTGCATCTCTTCACTGCGAAACTGCTCTATGGTCAGCATCTTCCGAAACGATGATGCAAAATCATCCTCTGTCCAGTATTCAAACATAGACTTGCTGTATTCCACAAAATCATCCAGTGATACTGTCTCATACTTTTCAGGCATTTTTTCTTTTTCCTCTTCCGGCATATCATATTCTGTTGCCTGTTCGCCATCCTGCTGCTCCATACGCTGCACAATACAGTCAAAAATATCTCTTTTGCTTTTGTAATGACGGTACAATGCCCCTTTTGTCATATCAAGTTCTCCTGCTATCTGGCTGACTGAGACAGCCTCATAACCATCTCTGGCAAACAGATGCAGTGCCACAATTAATATTTCCTCTTTCCTATTTCCCATACACATTTCCTCCAATATAAATAAACGATCGTTTACATCTTTATAATAGTAAACGGTCGTTTATTTGTCAAGACTTTTCTTTTTGCTTATATTATCTCTTTTTATAAATCAACAGCTCTGGATTTTCACCATCCTCATCACGTCCCAATATGGAATATATCTGTTTTTATTCTACATTCCGTCTTTAAGCACGTTATGATCACGAAGTACCTTTTCGATCACATTTCCTTTTACAAGCTTCAGAAGCGGTTTTTTCAGTGCATTCAGAGGACCCGGAAGCTGGATTTCAAGCGGAGATTTTCCATCCATAAGTTTTACGGAGCTGTCAAGAAGCTCACGGATATCATAGACACTTCCCCATACTTCCGGAACCCCGCGGTCAACTTTGAGAAGCCCATAGACAGCTTCCATTGCTGTACGCACCGAATACTCTGTTGTGAACACAGTATCTCTCGGAGTCTCTGCAAACTGTCCAAGGAATGCAAAGTTGACGCATCCATCCGGAATAACATCCGGGCGGTCACCTTTCGTACGCGGCATGAAAAATGCTGTAATATAAGGCATCATTGTCGGTACGCAGACTGCACTGTTTTCTGCCAGATCCATGATCTGATCTTCCGGCACACCAAGATGATAGAGCCATTCAGCGGTGATTTCTTTTCCGGTACAATCTTTCATCGGTTTCTTGATATAATCTCCCGGTACATCTGTAAATAATCCGTAAACCCAGACACAGACTTTGTCTTTATCCTGATCCTTAAACTGTCCCTGACGATTGATGGTCCAGCTAAGGAGCCAGCTGGAATCTTGACAGCTGACAATACCACCCGTTACAACATTTCCGGTACGTGGATCACGTTTACAGATATCTGTGATATATGGAATGATCTTTTCATCCAGTGTTGTAACTGTCGCAGACTCCCAATTTGTCTTGGAAATATCAGAACAGAATTTTTCAGGATGTCCAAAAGAAGGATCCTGACTTGCAATATTTTTCCAGAGACTCCACACTCCGCTTGTACGGACTTCTGCATCCCCGTTCGGTGCATGATTCTGATCTCCGTAAATAGTTCCTTCTGTACAGCTTCCGTTTGTAACAAACACAAGATCGTTTTCTGTCAGAACAATGCCTCTTTCCTGTCCGTTTACCTTACACTCAATTGCTGAAGCAATCTTTTTATTTCCTTCAAATTTAAATACAACATTTGTAACTTCTGTATTGAACTGGAAATCTACACCTGCTTCTTCCAGATATTTCTGCATTGGAAGGATAAGTGATTCGTACTGGTTATATTTTGTAAATTTCAGTGCACTGAAATCAGGCAGTCCTGCGATATGGTGGATAAATCTCTGGAAATATAATTTCATTTCCAAGGCACTGTGCCAGTTTTCAAATGCAAACATGGTTCTCCAGTAAAGCCAGAATGTGGAATCAAATACTTCCTCATCGAAAACATCTTCAATCTTCTTATCATAAAGATCTTCATCCTTTGTCATGAAGAGCTTCATAATCTCCATACAGCCTTTCTGACTAAGATTAAATTTTCCGTCTGTATGTGCATCTTCTCCACGATTTACCGTTGCACGGCAAAGAGAGTAGTTCGGATCATGCTTATTGAGCCAGTAGTATTCGTCAAGTACCGAAACTCCCGGTGTTTCGATGGATGGAATGCTTCTGAAAAGATCCCAGAGACATTCGAAATGGTTTTCCATCTCTCGTCCGCCACGCATTACGTATCCGCGGGAAGAATCATAGATTCCGTCACAGGCGCCTCCGGCGATATCCATTGCCTCCAGAATATGGATATGCGATCCCGGCATCTGAGCATCACGAACAAGGAAACATGCAGCTGCAAGTGAAGCAAGTCCGCTTCCTACGATATAGGCATGTTTTTCATCAACACCTTCCGGTTTTTCAGGATGTGCAAATGCTTCATAGTTTCCGTTGGAATAATAGATTCCTTTACTGTTACGGTCATATTTTCCACGTTCTGTATTGCGATAATTATTCGGAACAGAAGAACCGGCAGATGATTTTTTTCCAAATATAGAAGTATTGGATTCCGAAGAATTGCCGGATTCTTTTTTAGCCTTCTGTGCGAGATAGATTGCTGTTCCTGTTCCTGCTGCCACCGCAGAGATCACACCGAGTTTCGATTTTTTATTTGCCATAATGATAACCACCTTTCAAAACTTGTTGTGGCTATCATATGATTTTTTGTGAGGATTTTCAATTTACAAAAAAGGACAAGTGATAAAAAACTTATCATCTGCCCTCTTTTGTAAAGTTTCTCTCGAATAGTATTAAAGCTTTTCCTTTTCGGAAATAACTGCAAAGTTCTCAATAGAATTAGTAAGACTTCCATGGATCGTAATGCTGATCTTTTTTGCAAGATCCACATAATCATCTTTCATTCCCTGCTTGATCCAGTCAAGCATAATTCCTACAAAACTATATTTATAAAAATCAGCAATAAAACGCCTGTCTTCTTCGGAAATATTTGTTTCTTCCGCCTTTTCTTCTACAACGTTCATCAATAGATCTGATGTCAGATGAAACAAAAAACTTTCTATCTGATCCCTGCTGATACAACGGTAAGCATTCAGAATAAAAGGTTTATTCTCATAAACGGCATCAAAAATCTGTACCAGACCTTCCGACCAGGTATCATAGGTCTTTTTTCCGGCAAGGGCACGTGTCGCATCTTCTAAGCAGGCCCACTCAACCAGATCATAAATATCTTTAAAATGATAGTAAAATGCCATGCGACTGATTCCGCAATCTTCCGTCAGATCACGGATCGTTATTTTATCAAGTGGCTTATGAAGCATTAACTTTTTCAGAGATTCTTCCAGAACTTGTTTTGTCTGATTCACCATAGCATCTTTCCTTTCTGATTCTCTTTTTATTGAATGACGCGGTTCGCTCGTCAGATATTCGTAACCACCGCAGTGATCAGTTCTTTAAACTGTACTGCCACCCGGTCTGCCGTTTCCTGCACTTCTTTGTGATTAAGAGGTTTCTTCGATACACCTGCCGCCATGTTCGTGATGCAGGAAATTCCACAGATTTCCATTCCCATATGTTTTGCCGCAACAGCTTCGCATGCCGTACTCATTCCCACTGCATCTCCTCCCCAGCTTCGACACATTCTGATTTCCGCAGGCGTCTCATATGCCGGTCCTGTAAACTGCACATAAACTCCTTCTCGAAGAGGAATTTCAAGTTTTTCAGCTTCTGCTTTGATGATTTCCCGCATTCTTAAGCTGTATACTTCACTCATATCCGGAAATCTTGTACCAAGTTCCTCCGGATTTTCTCCGATAAGAGGACTTGGAATGGCTGTGGTGATATGATCGGTGATCAGCATAAAGTCTCCCGGTTTATAATTCAGATTGACACCACCTGCCGCATTGGTAAGTACCAGCTTTTTAGCCCCCAGCATTCCCATAAGCCTTGTAGGAAGCACCACATCTGTCATCGGATAGCCTTCATAATAATGCACTCTTCCCTGCATGATCACTATCGGTACTTTTTCAACGTATCCGAATACGAATCTTCCCTTATGACCTGCAACGGTAGATGTTGGAAAGCCTTCAATATCAGCATAGTCAATGGTCGTCTCTATTTTTATCTGATCGGCATAATCACCAAGTCCTGATCCGAGAATCAGTGCAACCTCCGGTACAAAATCTGTTTTTTCCCGTATACTTGCAAGACATGTCTTGATTTTTTCATATACATTGTTCATCCCTTATTCTTCTCCTTTTTCTGCTTATTCTTATCCCAATCTTTCAAGAATGGAATGACCGATGGTTCCTTCCGGCATTTTTACATCAAAATTTTCTGCCACCGTCGCTCCGATTCCAAGAGAATCCAGGACAATTACAAAAATTCTGTTGTATTTTTTCATGCTGTTCTACCTCTCTTCTACTTGCCCTCCAGCTTACGGTACAGCTTTTCTCTGACAGCATCATCTGTAAAAGCCACATCTGCCGCATTTTTCATCATAAGCAGGATTTCCTCATCCGTGATATTATACATCTTCTGAATAAATTCCAGCTCTTTCGTCATTGTTGTATTGCTGACTGTCCGGTTATCCGTATTTACTGTAACCAGTAATTTTCCATCTATAAATTCTCTGAGAGGATAAGCTTCCGCCCCCGGCACCGCCTTTGTCTGCAGATTACTGATCGGACACATCTCGATTCCGATTTTCTTTTGGGCAAGTTCGCGGATCAGATCCGCATGTCCACGCATAGCGATTCCATGTCCGATTCTTGCTGCGCCTGCATCTACTGCATTCTTTATATTTTCTGCACTTCCGCATTCGCCTGCATGAATGGTAAATGGCATTCCGATTCTTCGGGCATTTTGGAACAGATTCATAAACTCGGTCATCGGATAAGATGCTTCTGCACCTGCAAGATCCGCCGCACAGACACCTGCTCCCAGAAACTCTCTTGCAGCCTTGATCATCCGCAGGTTTTCTTCCTCGCTGTGATGACGCATTGCACAGGTAATCAGACCATACTCAATTCCAAATGTCTGCTTTCCTTTTTCCATTCCTTTTAAAAGTGCCTCGATTGCTTTTGTACAACTCATGGATGCTGTTTCTGAAAAAAGTGGTGCAAAACGGATTTCCGCATAGCATACATTTTCTCTGCTCATACTTTTCAGTACGTCAAATCCAGCTTCTTCCAGACCTCTTTCGTCCCGCAGGCACTGCCCTGGCAGATCAAATTTTTCCAGATACTCCGCAAGGCTTCGGCAGTCATCCGATACGCTCAGTTCTTCCTTCCTTACATGCCTTCCCAGCCTTCTTTCGATAAATTCCTGACTCAACGATCCATCCAGATGGCAATGAAGCTCTATCTTTGGTAATTTAATCATTTCTTCCCGCATCATATTTTTTCACACTCCTGTTCGTTTGAAATGCGATCCATATCTTGTTTTTTATTATATCACTTCCGGGAAATTATTTCTCCATAATATCCGTAAGGAAGATATACAAATTCTGAAAAAATACATATCAAAAAAGGAGAAAAGCAATCTATCATCTCCACTAATGATATCTGACTTTTCTCCTCTGTTTTTATCAGTCTCTCGTTTCCATTATCACAATACGGCCATTGCCAAAATCAATTTTCACTTCCTCTGCCTCAAACTGATTGCTTACTGTAAGACTATCACAAGGCATCAGATCATGATGACTGAGTGGCCATTTTGTACCTGTGAGATTGAAATCATAGATTTCTCCTTCCATTGAAAAGACAGAAAGATAGTTTCCGTATGCTTCTGACTTTTTCAACACACAAGATCTGTTTGTTACCCATATTTTATTTCTCGGATCCAGAATATACGCACGTACACCGGCATCGCACGCAACGGAAAGAGTCTGGATATTTGCCCACAAGTGATCGATTCTGCCACCTGTAGCTCCAAGGAGGATCATCTCCTTGCTTCCAAGAGTAATTCCCAGTCGGAGTGCAATTTCGGTATCGGTTGCATCTTTTACCGGATTGTATTCTCTGATCGGAATATTCGTTTCATTACGATAATAATCAATTACCTTAGAATCGATACTGTCAAAATCTCCAACAATATACTGTGGTTCAATCTGATGATTATACAGATATTCAAGTCCCTTATCTACCCCAATAATATATGCTTCCGGATTTTCTGCGAGAACCTTCTCTACAAATCCTTCATCAATTGTTCCTCCGCTGATAATTACTGTCTTACTCATAATTCTTTAAAATCTCCATCAACTCTTTTGTGTTCTCTCCCGGGTTACCTTTGAATACTGCGGATCCCGCAACGATCACATTCGCTCCGGCATCGAGTGCATCTTTTATATTCGATGCATAGATTCCGCCATCAACCTGAATGTCCGTCTCAAGTCCCCGTTCGTTTAACATGCCTCTGAGTTCTCTGACCTTATCAAGGGTTTCAGGAATCAATTTTTGCCCACCGAACCCCGGATGTACAGTCATGATAAGAAACATATCGACTTCACCAAGAAATTCTCTCAGAACCTCTACCGGTGTATCCGGTGAAATGGAAAGTCCTGTCTTCATGCCGCATTCTCTGATTTTTTCAAGTGTTGCACGTACATCTTCACATGCTTCATAATGAATCGTAAGGATATCTGCACCTGCTTTTGCAAATGCCTCCACGTAACGAATCGGTTCTGTGATCATCAAATGGGTATCCATTACCTGCTTCACCAATGGTTTAATCGATGCGAGCACCGGCATTCCAAATGAAATACTCGGCACAAAAACGCCATCCATTACATCGAAATGCAAGTATTCTGCCCCATTTTCCTCTGTCTGACGGATATCTTCTCCCAATTTGTAAAAATCCGCCGATAAAATAGATGGTGATAATTTGTACTGCACTTCCTAGTACCTCCTCTTTTCCTTTTGTTCCAGTTCACGGTACATCTCACAATAATCTTCGTACCGCACCGGATGCACTTTTCCTTCTTCCAAAGCTTCTTTTACCATACATCCAGGTTCGCTGATGTGGTTGCAGCCCTGGAAACGGCATCCGTTCTGATATTCCTCAAATTCCGGAAAATAGTATTTTAATTCTTCTTTTTCAAAATCATTTGTATATAAAGATGAGAATCCAGGTGTATCCATGATATATGAATCCTCATCAATCGGGATCAATTCCGAATGGCGGGTTGTGTGCTTTCCACGCTCAATCTTTTTACTGATACTGCCTGTTTCCATATTGATATTTTCCTGCAGACAGTTGATAAGTGAAGACTTTCCAACTCCGGAAGGCCCTGCAACCGTTGTCGTCTTACCTTTCAGAACAGCTTTAATCTTCTGAATGTTTTCCCCTTCTTTTGCACTGGCAAATATTACCTGATAACCGCAGGCTTCATAAGTCTTCTCCAATGCTTCAAGTTCCGGTTTATCAGCCATATCCTTTTTGTTGAAGCAAATGATAACCGGTATCTCCTGCCGTTCCATCATTACCAGGAAACGATCCAGAAGATTAAAATGTGGATCCGGCTTCTTTACCGCAAATACCACAAGTGCCTGATCAATATTTGCCACAGCGGGCCGGATGAGTTCATTCTTTCTCGGTAAAATCCGAATGATATTCCCCGTCTTCTCCTGGGCATCCAGGACCTCATATTCTACCCAATCTCCCACTAATGGTTTGATTTTTTCTTTCCGAAATATTCCTTTTGCTTTACATTCATAAACAACAGATTCTACTACGTCATAAACGTAGTAGAATCCTGCAATTCCTTTTATAATTCTTCCCTGCATATAACAGTCCTTTTAATTTCCCGTTGTGTTGCCTTCTGTGTTTCCACTGTTACCGCCGGTGGAGTTATTTGTGCCACTGCCGCCTGAGGTATTACCTCCGCCTCCGGCCTGGGATCCATTGCTTACATACAAAGTAACCACTGTTCCCACATCAACCGATGTTCCTTCTCCCGGATCAACTTTTACAATAATACCGGATGCTTCTGTACTGTCAATGTCAACTTCTGTATAAGTCAGATTTCTTGCATTTAACGCTGAAATCGCTGCTCCCAGTGTTTTCCCGGTCAGACTTGGTACCTTCACCTGATCTGCCGGCTTTGGACCTTTACTGACAACATAGCTGATGCTGGTTCCTTCATTTACTTTTTCACCGGCCTCCGGACTCTGACTGATGATCGTGCCTTCTGCATAATCATCGGAATACTCTTCGCTGCTTGTACCTCCGTCAGAAAGGTTATTTGCAGCTAAGGTTGCTGCCGCATCACTTGCATACATTCCCACAATTGGCGGAACCTTTACTTTATCCGGCTTTTTCTCACCTTTACTGATGTACAAAGTAATCTTAGAATCTGCTGAAACCTCTGTTCCTTCTGCCGGATTTGTCCTGATTGCCTTTCCGCTATCCACATCACTGCTGTATTCGCTTGTCACTGTAATGTTTTTGCTTGCGAAGCCTTGTTTTACCAATGCTTTTTTCGCTGCATCCTCATCCATTCCTTCTACACTCTGGATCGTGATCTTTGCAGGTCCTGAACTTATTACAACCTTGATCACCGTATTTTTCTTGACTTTCTTTCCGGCTTTCGTCTTCTGTTCAATAATCGTACCGGCTGCCTTATCTGATGCTTTCTCGGATTCTACTTCCAGCTTCAGCTGCTTCTTTTCGCACATCGTCTCTGCAACATTCTGCGGCTGTCCGACCAGATTCGGTACTTCGATATCACTTGAAAATGAAATCTGACTGTCTGAGCTCTTACCAAACACGCCTGCTGCTTTGCCGATCAGGAAAATCAGTGCAAATGCAACGATCACTGCAACCGCAACCATGAGGATCTTCATCATCTTGTTCATCTTCGGATCTACGCCATTTTTACTGTTACTGCGTCTGCCCCCGTTATAATCATCCTCTTCGTCATCCTCATCATAGTCATCATTTTCATCATATTCTTCATCGTCATAGCCATCATCATATTCTTCGTCATCATAATCATCGCCCTGACGCTTTTTCATACGTGCCATCCGCTCCGGCGAGATCATCACCGTATCTCCCATGCTCCGGATCGGAACCATATCTACAAATTCGCCACTCGGATCGACCAGAGCTCGCTTCAGATCCTGGATCAGTTCTCCGGCACTCTGGTAACGTCTTTCCGCGCTCTTCTGTGTACACTTGAGAATAATCTTCTCCAGCGCCGGATATAAATCCGGTGCATACTCAGAAGGCGGAGTAATATTCTCCTGTAAATGTTTCATTGCAACCGAAACAGTAGAATCACCATCGAAAGGAACCCTTCCGGTCACCATCTCATACATGGTGATACCTGCAGAATAGATATCACTCTTCTCATCACAGTAGCCGCCCCTTGCCTGCTCCGGAGATACATAGTGTACCGATCCCATTGCACTGGTGCTGACTGTCTGCGATGTTGTCGCCTTTGCAATACCAAAATCCGTAACCTTTACCTTTCCTTCTTTGGAAATGATAATATTCTGCGGTTTGATATCTCTGTGTATGATGTGATGATTGTGGGCTGCCTCAATACCGGTACACATCTGAATTGCAATACTGATCGCTTCCTTGGAAGAAAGCTTTCCTTTTTTCTGCACATATTCTTTCAGAGTGATTCCCTCTACCAGCTCCATGACCATATAATAGAGTCCTCGATCCTCCCCTACATCATATACATTGACAATATTCGGGTTCAGAAGCCCTGCTGCTGCCTGTGCTTCTGACCGGAATTTCTTTACAAAGTTTTCATCTTCCCTGTATTCTTTTTTCAGGACTTTCACTGCGACATATCTGTTCAGCATACAGTCCTTCGCCTTATATACATCCGCCATTCCACCGGCTCCGATCTTACTCAGAACCTGATAACGGCCACTTAAATAAATCCCGTCTTTTACCATATACTCACCTCATCAGAAAACGGTTCTGCAAGAACAACACTGATATTGTCATTGCCTCCGTTCTCATTCGCCCGGTCAATCAGATTCTGACCGGCTTCTACGATATCTCTTGCCCCTTTAACTATCGCAAAAATTTCTTCATCCTCTATCATATTACTTAACCCATCGGAACACATGAGAATGATATCTCCCTTTTTGAGACTGAATTCATAAAAATCTGCCTCTACATCCTCTTTTACTCCAATTGCTCTGGTAATGATATTCTTATCCGGATGATGTCTTGCCTCTTCCTCATTGATTCCTCCCAGACGAACCATCTCTTCTACCAGGGAATGGTCTCTGGAAAGCTGTCTGATATCCTTATTCAGAAGATACAGACGGCTGTCACCTACATTTATAAAATAAAGTGTATGATCGATCACAGTTGCCGCAACCAGAGTGGTTCCCATCCCCTCCAGATTAATGTCCTCATCTGCTTTCTCGATCAGCTTGTGGTTCGCTGTCTGAGCCGCATCTTTTAAAATTTCTTCCGGCCCGTCCTTTAATGTATGCTTCAGTTCTTCTTTCAGAACCTCCACCGTATATTTTGACGCAAAATCTCCTGCCTTGTGTCCACCCATTCCATCGGCTACTACCAGAAGATTCGGCAGCGTACCTAATGACTCATCTGTGGCAAACACGTAATCCTGGTTCATTTCACGTTTTCTTCCAACATCTGTCATAGAAAATATTTTCATATTTTATACTCCTTGCATCGTCTTGCGCCGTAACTGTCCACAGGCTCCGTCTATATCTGAGCCCATTTCTCTTCTTATAGTAACATTTATCCCGTTTTTTTCAAGTTTATTTTTGAAATTCTCGGCACTTTTTTTGTCCGGTTTTTCGTAGTTTCTCTCCTTGATCGGGTTCACCGGAATCAGGTTTAAATGGCAGTTTCTGTCCTTTAAGATTCCCATCAGCTCTTTTGCATCCTCCGGTGTATCGTTTACGCCGTGAACCAGGCTGTACTCAAAAGTGATCCTCCGTCCGGTCTTTTCAAAGTAATAATCACACGCTTCCAGGACCTCTTGAAGCTCGTATTTATTTGCCACCGGCATCAGCGATCTTCTCTTTTCCTGGTTGGAACCGTGCAGGGAAAGTGCCAGCGTGATCTGCAGTTTTTCTTCTGCAAGTCTACGGATGTTCGGTACAATCCCACAGGTAGACGCCGTGATATTTCTCTGGCTGATATTGAGTCCGTGCTCATCACTGACCATGTGAATGAATTTCAGAAAATTATCATAATTATCCAGCGGTTCTCCAGTTCCCATGATCACAATATTAGAAACTCTCTCGCCAGTGATCTTCTGGATCTGGTAAACCTGTCTTAACATCTCTGACGGTGTCAGGTTTCGTTCCAGCCCGTCCAGTGTAGATGCACAGAAACGGCATCCCATCCGGCAGCCAACCTGCGAGGAAATGCATACCGAATTGCCGTGTTTATATTTCATCAGAACACTTTCTACCATATTCCCGTCTTTCAGACAAAACAGGAATTTATTGGTCCCGTCAATCTTTGAAATCTGTCTTTTTTCCATCTCGACTCTTCGTATTTCGTATGCTGCTTCCAGTTTCTGGCGTAAAGTTTTTGAAAGATTGGTCATTTCTTCAAAATCATCCACCAGCTTTTCATGGATCCAGGAATAAATCTGTCGGCTGCGGAATCCTTTTTCTCCAATCGCCAGCATTTCTTCCTGTAACTCTTCAAATGAATACGAAGCGATATCTTTTTTTCCCATTATCTGCCCCTCCGGATAAATTTAGCAATATAGAAACCATCGGTTATATCAGATGGGAAAATCTGTTTTTCCCATTCCAGGTCAAATTCCGGATGTTTTTCGGCAAACCATCCGGCGTTTTCCTCATTCTCTGTCCTGCTGACCGTACAGGTGCTGTACATCAGTGTTCCCTCCGGCTTCACATATCGGCAGACCGTATCCAGGATCTCTCTCTGAAGTGCTGCAACTTCAGTCTCCATCTCCGGGTTCATCTTATACTTCAGATCAGTCTTCTTCGCAAGGACACCAAGACCGGAACACGGAAGATCCGCGATCAGCACATCTGCTTTTTCCTCAGAGTTTGTATCGAAGCAGGTTGCATCCTGCTGTACTGCACGGATATTTTCAAATCCCATCCGTGAAATATTTTCCCGGATCAGCTCTACTTTCATCTCTGTCAGATCCCTTGCCTCTACCATACCTGTCCCGTTCAGGATCTGTGCTGCATGGAGCGCTTTTCCTCCCGGTGCCGCGCACACATCCAGTATGTAATCTCCTTCTTTAATTCCTGCCTGCTCCGCTACCATGATCGAAGCTGCATCCTGTACCTGGAATTTTCCTTCCCGGAACGCCGGGATTGCTGCCAGATAATCATAGCCTGAGATCAGAAGCGCAGACGCAAGAAGCGGATGTTCTTTTATCTGAATGCCTTCTCCTGTCAGTTCTCTGATCAGCTCTTCTTTGGTGGTTGCATTTCCATTGATCCGGATTGTTGTTGCACGTTCTTTATAATAACCTTCCAGGATTTCTTTCGTTTTCCCTTCTCCATAATCTCTCATCCACATACGGATGATCCACTGTGGCATGGAATACTTTACTGACAGAAATTCTTCTGTATTTTCCGGATACGCAATCTTATCAATGTTTCGTGCAATATTTCTGAGTACACCATTTACAAATCCCCGCAGGTTCTTAAATCCTTTCCGGATCGCAAGGTTGACTGCCTCATTGCATGCTGCCGAATCCGGAACCTGATCCATGTATTTGATCTGATAGACCGCACAGCGCAGGATATTGCGGATCACCGGTTTCATTTTTTCTGTCTTCACTTTTGAAAACTGGTTGATAATATAGTCCAGTTCTATCCTCCGCTCTGTTGTCCCTTCTGCAAGCCTGGTCAGAAATGCCCGGTCCTGCTTGGACAGATACTGATATTTTTCCAGCACCTGTCTGAGCACGATATGACTTTTCTCTCCACGCTCGATTTCCAGCAGGATCATCAGTGCAAGTTCTCTTGTACTTACTCCCTGGTTATTCGTCGTCATTTCTTCTTCCTCCTGTCAGGATCAGTATTCTTAAAAGCTGCAGAAGTGCAGATGCTGCACTCGCCACATAGGTAAGCGCTGCCGCTGTAAGAACACTTCTTGCCTCACGTACTTCTGATTCATATAGCATGCCTGAATTTTTCAGGATTTTAAGTGCTCTTCCCGATGCATTAAATTCTACCGGAAGCGTGATGATCTGGAACAGCACTGCCAATGAAAACATCAGGATCCCAAGATTGATAAAAAGTGTAGACATTTCTCCTCTGATAAATAATCCCATTATGATCAGCGGCCATGAAATCCCGGATCCAAAATTCGCCACCGGAACAAGTGCTCCGCGTATTGTCAGCGGTATATAATGCCTTGCATGCTGGATCGCGTGTCCACATTCATGTGCTGCAACTCCAAGTGCCGCAACCGATGTCGAACCGTAGGTGGAATCCGAAAGTCGCAGTACATGGTTCGCCGGATCGTAATGATCGGTCAGTTTTCCACTTACTCTCATCACCTGTACATCATAAATCCCTTCCATCCTGAGAATCTGCTCTGCTGCCATCGCACCGGTGATCCCGGCGTGGTTGCGGACCTGATCGTACCTGGCGTAGGTGGAATTCACTTTGGCGGATGCAAGGGCGCAGATGATGACGCCAATGATGACAAGGAAATAAGTTGGATCAAAATAATATGGGTAGTACATGTTTGCCTCCTTGTTGAATATGGGTCCGCCCGGAAGCGAAAGATATTCGCACGCAGGCCCGCTCGCGCTTAGTCCGGAAACGTAGCGGTACTAAATTCGGCTTTCGCTAACGCTCAGCCTCATTAAGTGCCGACGTTTTCGATGACCTGCTTAGCGAATATATTTCGCTTCCGGGCTACATTTTTCAATGGGTGTCGGCTGTTTGTCCTATCGTGCGGTGCACGATGGGACAAATGCGCCAAAGGGCGCGAAAAACGCTTGGCGTTTTTTGGCGCCAGATATGTTAGGTCGAAAAATATTTGTTAAATTTGCAAAGCTCAAATTCTAAAAGTAAACTCTAGCCTAATTTTGTTCCTTCTTCTATGTGGTATCCGCGTAGGAAGGCATCGGATTCCATGCGTTTTTTGCCTGGGATCTGGAGGGACTTGATGGCTAGTCTGCCTTTGCCGGTCTGGACTTTGAAGCCGTGTTTTGTGACTTCTGTGATCGTTCCGGGCTCATGAGTATCTGCGGTTTCTACAACATCTTCTACTTCGGCTTCCCATATTTTCATCGTTTTGCCTTCCCACTGGGTGTAGGCACTTGGCCATGGGTTTAAGCCGCGGATCAGGCGTTCGATTTCTACTGCTGTTTTCGTCCAGTCGATTTCACCGGATTTTTTGTTGAGCATTTTTGCATATTCGGTGGTGCTTTCACCCTGTTTTTGTGGAGTGATGGTTCCTTTTTCCAGTTCTGCAAGGGTATGGACGCAGAGTGCGGCTCCTTTTGCGGAAAGTTTATCGAAAAGGCTTCCTCCTGTTTCTTTTTCATCCAGTGTGACTTCTACTTTTTCCAGCATATCGCCGGTATCAAGTCCTTCATCCATCTGCATCGTTGTGACGCCGGATACTTTCTCTCCATTGATGACTGCCCACTGGATCGGTGCAGCACCGCGGTATTTCGGCAGAAGGGATGCATGGACATTGATACATCCGTATGGTGTCATTTCCAGAATCTCTTTTGGAAGGATCTGTCCAAATGCCACGACTACGCAGACATCTGCCTGGTATTTTTTCAGCTCTTCGATACATTCCGGTTCCCGGATCTTCTTTGGCTGATAGACCGGGATATTATGTGCAAGTGCACATTCTTTTACCGGAGTGAACTGCATTTCTTTGCCTCTGCCCTTTGGCTTGTCCGGCTGTGTGACAGCGAGCACTACTTCATGTCCTGCTTCTACCAGTGCTTCCAGTGTTCCGACTGAGAAATCAGGAGTTCCCATAAATATTATCTTCATCTTATCTTCCTCCCGCTTCCGGCCTAGACTTCTTCGTATTCTGTGCTGTGAAGTTCACCTTCTACTTTTTCTACATAAAGATGACCGTCCAGATGCTCCAGTTCGTGACAGATTGCTCTTGCCATCAATCCTTCTCCTTCGATCTCGTATTCTTTCATATCTTCATCAAGCGCTACTGCTTTTACATAATTCGGACGGGTAACAATACCGGATTTACCTGGTACACTAAGGCATCCTTCTTCCCCGGTCTGTTCTCCGCTGCTCTCTACGATGCGTGGGTTGATCATGACAACCGGACCTTCTCCGATATCGATGACAACGATTCTTTTGAGAATTCCAACCTGCGGTGCAGCAAGACCTACCCCCATTGCCTCGTACATGGTCTCTAACATATCATCGATCAGTTCTGTTGTTCTTGGTGTCATCTTTGTGACTTCCTTACACACCTTTGTCAGTACTTCATCGCCCATTTCTCTGATTTTTCTAATTGCCATTTTTTCTTCCTCCTGCCTTTTCTTTTAAAATCCACTCATCGGATCAAAATCAAACTGAATCCGCATTTTCGCAAATCCCCGGTTCAATTCAATATATTGTTCCATTTTATCTTTCATTTCAATCAGGATCTCATAGGATTCCTGCTTCAGATACAAAACTCTCCGGTACACATCCTTGACCTTTCCGACTGCCGGAGCTGCCGGACCGATCACCTGTACCTTGCGGTTCTTCGTGATCCGCATTGCATATAATTTGAGATAGTGCATTCCTTTTTCCAGAAGTGCTTCATCCTCACAGGCTACCAGTACCGCCATCAGATGCTCTGCCGGCGGATACCCCATCAGTTCCCTGTAATTCATCTCTTCTGTATAAAATGCCTGATAATCCTGACGTGCTGCCGTCTGGATACTATAATGCTCAGGGCTGTAGGTCTGAATCACGACCTCTCCTTTTTTTCCCCCTCTTCCGGCCCTTCCCGCAGCCTGCGTCAGAAGCTCAAATGTCCTCTCTGCTGACCGGAAATCATCCGAGTATAAGGACATATCCGCCGCAAGCACGCCAACCAGAGTCACATTTGGAAAATCATGTCCTTTTACGATCATCTGCGTTCCGACAAGAATATCTGCCTCTTCATTTGCAAATGCAGAAAGAATCTTTTCATGTCCTTCTTTGGACCTTGTAGTATCCAGATCCATCCGAAGCACCCTTGCCTGCGGAAATTCTCTTTTTACCAGTTCTTCAATCTGCTGTGTTCCTGCGCGGAAACCTCCGATATGAGGGGAGCCGCAGGACGGGCATTTTTTTGCAACCGGTTCTTCGTAGCCACAGTAGTGGCACACCATTTTCCCATTATTGTGCGCTGCCAGTGAAACATCACAATGAGGACATTTTACTACATATCCGCAGGACCTGCAAGAAAGGAATCCGGCATACCCCCTTCGGTTCAGAAACAAAATGATCTGCTCTTTCTTTTTCAGACGGTCTTCCATCAGCTCATGAAGTCTGTCACTTAAAATAGAACGATTCCCTTTTTGCAGTTCTTCACGCATATCCACCGTGTAGACCTCCGGGAGCTCTGCTTTTGCGGTCCGCCTCTTTAATTCCAGCAACGTATACTCTCCCAGCTCGCACCGGTAAAAAGCTTCCATGGAAGGAGTTGCCGATCCCAGTACCACACTTGCCCCTTCCAGGCTTGCGCGTTCGATTGCCGTCTCCCGCGCATGATACCGGGGAACCTGTTCACTTTTATAAGCTGCCTCATGTTCCTCATCGATTACGATCAGCCCAAGACTCGGAAACGGGGTAAAAAGTGCAGATCTTGGACCGATCATCACATCAATCTCTCCTTTTTTTGCCCGCATCATCTGGTCATACCGCTCTCCCGCTGAAAGTCTGGAATTCATGATGGAAACGCGTTCCCCAAATGTCCTGTAAAAGCGCATCACCGTCTGGTAAGTCAATGCGATCTCCGGAATCAGCACGATTGCCTGCCGCTTTTCCTTTACCACCTGCCGGATCATTTCCATATAGACCTCTGTCTTGCCGCTTCCGGTCACACCGTATAAAAGATAGGTCTTTCGGATCCCTTTTTTATAATCGTTTTCAAACGTCCGGATCGCTCTTTCCTGCTCATCCGTGTAGGTAATAAAATGCCGCTGCTGCTCTTTTTCTTTCACCGGATTACGGTAAATCTTATGATTTTTGATTTCCAGAACCCCCTGCTCTTCAAGCGCTCTCACCACCGTCATCGTGATATTCAGCTTCTGGCTGATCAGGGAATATTCTACCTCTTCATCATCCAAAAGTGCTGCCATCAGTCTTGCCCGCGCTTTCTGGTTCTTGTGAAGATATTCTTCCAGTTTCTTTTCGCCGGCCTCTCTGGAAATACATCTTTTTAAAATCCGCTGTTCCTTCTGCTGCTCGGTACGCTTGATCGGAAGCACCGTCTTCAATGCCTGGATCATCGTACCGCCATAATATTCTTTCATCCACGCAGCAAGTGCGACCAGCCTTGCCTCAATCATCACACTCGATGTATCCATGCGCAGAATACTCTTTATTTTTTCCGCATCATAATCACATGTTTCCGAAAAACCGACAATGTACCCCTTCGTTTCCCGGTTCCCCCGTCCAAACGGCACAATGACGCCTGCACCGGTCCGTAAATTTCCTTCCAGTTCTTCCGGTACGCGGTACTGAAATACTTTATCCAGTTTTTCATGTGTTATATCTATAATAATGTCTGCGTACATTCTGTCTGTTCCTTTTTCTGTCTCTTTTGTGCCATCATCCTGACGGCTTTTCGCACCAGTTCCCGGTCATCCATCGGATACCTGACTCCCTGGATCTCCTGGTAATTTTCATGTCCCTTTCCCGCAATCAAAAGGATATCACCCTGTCTTGCCTTTTCCACCGCAAAGAGTACTGCCTCTTCCCGATCCCGGATCATCCGATAGGCTCCGGAAGTTTCTTTGATACCTTCTTCAACATCTGCCATAATCTTCGCCGGCTCTTCCCATCTCGGATTATCTGAAGTGATGATCGTCAGATCCGCAAGCTCTCCTGCCACTCTTCCCATCCTGTCTCTTCTGCTTCCGGCACGGTTGCCTCCGCATCCAAACACCAGTAAAATACGTTCTGGTTCATAAATTCTCAGCATTTTAAGTACTTTTGCAAGACTCATGGCATTATGCGCGTAATCAATGTAACACAGGAAATCTTCTCCTGCATCTACCCGTTCCATCCTGCCTCTTACCGCCAGATGCTTTAACACGTTTCCTGCTTCTTCTCTTTCAAATCCAAGACAGCTCACTGTCTGCAAAGCAGCCAGTGCATTGTACACATTAAATATTCCGGGAAGGGCAAGCTCATATTTTTCACCATCTGCGTAAAATACCGTTTTTAATTCTCCGTCCTCTATACGGAACCGGATTTTTTCTGCCGTCAGTACATGACTGTTTCTGAATCCTCTTTCCTGCCATTCTTCTTCCCGACAGGTAAATCCGTATTTCGCGCAACATTTTCTCTGGAACATATAGCTGCACTGTGCATCATCCAGATTCCCGATTCCAATCCTGCACTGTTCAAAAAGACAAGATTTGTAATATCGGTATTCCCCAAGACTTGCATGCTCGCCTGGTCCGATGTGATCCTCCCCGAAATTAGTGAACACCGCAATTTCAAACCAGATCCCATCGATCCGATGCTGCTTTATTCCCTGTGAAGACACCTCCATCACCGCATAGTGGCAACCTGCTTCTACCATTTTAGCAAAATACGACTGAATGGTAAAGGCATCCGGGGTCGTATTTGGCGAAGTTACCACTTCATTTCCAAGATAATTGGCGATCGTACCGATCAGTCCGCATTTTTGCCCCAGACTTTCCAGCATCTCCCGAATCATCACTGCCACCGTACTTTTCCCCTTTGTGCCGGTCACGCCAATCACTTTCAACCTGTCAGCAGGACTTCCAAACCAGATCCTGCTGATCCCGGCAAGGGCTTCCCTTGTATCTTTTACCAGAATGACCGCAACATTTTCCGGAAACTTCAGCATCCTTCCCCCAGATACCAGTTTTTCTATCAGAATGCAGGATGCCCCAAGGTTGCAGGCTTCTTCTATATAATCATGGCCATCTGCCCGGCTTCCCTGAATGCAGACAAACAGACTGTCTTCTTCTGCCTTTTGGGAATTACAGGTAATCCCCCGGATTTCCATCTCTTCTTCTAATTCCGGCATTTGGATCGCCGCATGCTGAATCCTTTCAAACAGAACCGAAAGCTTCATAAGGCTCCTCTTTTTGGGCTCTTTGTTTTCAGAATATGCTGTTTCCCATCAAACGTCACACCGGATATGAAAATATATAAAATGGGTGGATTTCCTGCTTTCGTTTTCACGCATCCTGTGCGTTTGCAGGAACACCCACCCATCTCTCAGTCTCTATTGATGCTTTTTATCATACTCGGCAAGATATTCTTTAACATACTGTGTATCTGATTTACAGTCCAGATACTCACAGCCATATTTCTGTCTTGTCTCATTTCCTTTTCCGGTAATCAGGAAAATAGTCTTTCCTTCTGCTTCATCCATCGCTGCTTTGATCGCCTCTCCCCGATCCTCGATCATGGTATACGGACAGTTCTGTGCTTCCACATACTGTGCGATTTCTTTGGAAATCTGTTCTACCGGCTCATATCCCGGATCTTCCGCTGTCAGATAAACCTTTTTCGCATACTGTCCCGCTACCGTTCCAAGGTCTCTTCTCCGGATAAATGCTTTCTTTCCGGGGCATCCGAAGATCGATACGATATTATAATCCGGATATTCATCTTTTATTGAAGAGAACAGCTTTTCAAAACTGAGCTTGTTGTGTGCATAATCCACAACAGCGATCAGATTCTTATCCGCACTTCCATAAAGCTCCATACGTCCGCTGGATCTTGCCCTCAAAAGACCACTGTGCATATACTCCTTCGGTATTTCAAGAAGAATGGATGCCGCAATGACAGCCAGTGCATTTTCCACATTGAAAAGTCCAGGCATCGTCAGACGGAATTCTTCATCAAACTGCTCTGTCTTTACCATAAATACCGTTTCATGTCCGTCTTTCTGGATCTCATAACCATAAACATCCGCTTCCGGATTCTTTGTACTGAACGTCAGCACCTTCTCACAGACCTTTGACTCTTTCAGAATACGGTCTGCAAAATCTGCATCCATGTTCACAACTCCGTAACGTGATTTCCCGAAAATTTTCAGTTTAGACGAAAAATAGTCTTCAAAATCCGGATGCTCGATCGGACTGATATGGTCCTCTGAAATATTCAGAAAAATTCCCACATCAAACTGCATGTTATCGACACGATTGTATTTTAACGCCTGTGAAGATACTTCCATCTCGGCAAATGTAATACCACTTTCTACGGCATGGCGCAGATGCTCCTGCAATTCTACCGACTCCGGCGTAGTAATATGAGATTCTTTCTTGATCACTCCGTCATAAATATCGATTGAAGAAAGGACTGCACTTTCCTTTCCACCGGTTGCTTCCATATAATCATCCACGATTGCTTTCATATAGTAAGCGGAAGTGGATTTTCCTTTTGTTCCGCCGATTCCGGTGATCGTCAGCTTCTTCCACGGTGCATTATTGAACTTCTCTGCAAGTGGAGGCATTGCCTTACGGATATCGTCTACCAGAAAATATGGAACCTCTTCTTTTGTTTCATATTTTACTTCGCTGACATAAGCAATCGCACCTTTTTCGATCGCTGCATCCAGATACTCAGCCTTAAATGCCGCACCTTTGCAAATAAACAGTGTCCCTTCCGTCACCTCTCTGGAATCATAGGTCAGATATCTTACTGTTTTTTCTTCTTCCCCATTTGAATAAAATTCTTTCATCATACGCAGGTTCTGTAACAGATTTGCGTACTCCTGTAATGTATATTTTTCCATCTGGTATTTATCTCCCTTATATTCTTTCCGGTATTATTCCCGGTACTCTGCGCCGGATCGGATAATGGATTCTCTTACCAGAACATCCATTGCATCCATGCAGTCTGCCGGTACCTGATAATATTCTTTGAATACCGAAATCTCTGTACATGCAAGAATTACCGCATCACAGCCCTTTGCCTTCAGGTCATTATAAGCACGGTCAAATTTGTTCTTGTCTCCCGGCTTTCCTTTTTTGATATCATCATAGATCAGCGACATCACATCTTTCTGGCAGGCTTCACCCGGAACTACCGGTGTGATTCCAAATTTTTCACAGGCACGGTGGTAAGTCTTTGCCTGTATCGTTCCATCTGTTCCCATGATCCCGATCTTCTTTACTCTTGGATGAGCCTCTACTACATATCTGACACTGTCCTCTACCATATTGATGATCGGAACACTTGTAGATTTCTGGATATCTTCAAGGAAATAGTGCGAGGTATTGCACGGGATCGCAATATTTTCCACTCCCAGCATCTCCAGATCTCTTGCGTCCTGCGTGATCGCTTTCAGAAACGGAAGCTTATTTCCTGTAAGGATTGCCTGTGTCCTGTCCGGCATTGTTGCATGACTTAAAATGATCATGTTGATATGCTCCTGATCACTCTCCGCCTTTGTCCTTGCGATCACTCTTGCATAATAAAAACTTGTCGCCTCCGGTCCCATTCCGCCGATAACACCTAATTTTTTCAGCATATCATTCTCCCTGTTTCAGCTTCTCTTAGCTGTAATATTTCTTAAAGTTACCAAACTGTCTGAGATGATTTTTCACCATAGCAAGATAACGTCTTGGTTTAAAATCACCTCTTTTAAATACCGGATTGACCATCTTGTTTTCCTTAAGAAGGCGTCTCATCTTCTCACGGTTTGCTTCTTCTTTGATATATTTGAAAGCAACTGCCTTCGGTACTGTCATCCAGAGATGTTCTTCTTTTGCGAATTCAAGCGGCAGTTCTTTTCCGTAAACGTATTCTTCTACTACATATTTTGCAACATTGAATCCAGATCCTGTCACATAATAATTACTTCGTCCCTGACGGGTGTTGATCTCGAAGAAACGGTATTTGCCATCACGCTTGTCATACTTGATATCAAAGTTGGAGAATCCTACATAGTGCAAATCTTCCAGCAGATTCTTCACCTTCATCATCAGCTCTTCATTTGGCTCTGTGATGATTACTGCATGATTCCCAAGTCCGTGTGGTGTGTGTTCTTCCAGGAGTACATGTCCCAGACACATCATTTTAACTTTTCCATTCCGGTCAGAATAAGAAGTCAGAACACGCATATATTCATCATTTCCCGGAATCATATCCTGGATGATCAGTTTATCTGTATAACCTGCTCCATAAATATCCTGAATTACTTTTTCCAGTTCTTTTCTGTCCTTGATCGTGTAGATCTTATTCTGGGTTGCAAACGGATGCTCCCAGTAGGAAATACTGTCAGACGGCTTTAAAATTACCGGGTACGGAAAATTCATCTCAAAGTCCAGTCCCATGGACTGATCGTAAATAATCGTTCCCGGATAATCTACCCCATGCTTTTCGCACAGCTTGTAGAAGGTCTCTTTCTGCTGCAGACTGTTCATCAGATCAAAATCGATATATGGTGCAATAATATTTTTCTCAAGCTCTGCTTTGTGCTTACTGATCAGTGCCACATAACTGTCACCACATCCGATGAGCATGATCTTTTTGTCTTTATGCTTTTTTGCAAATCCATTGACTGTCTGAAGAAAATAATCGTCTGTATCAATCTTCGGATTCGGATGATATTCGATGATCTTACTTCCGTAACTCGGTCCTGTTGCAAACTTTCCAAATATATATGTCTTCACCTGATACTGCTCATAAAATGCGCGGGCAACACTGTAAGTATTGATATCTCCACCGAGCAGTACCGGAATAAATTCTCTGTCTTTAAATTCCATTGTTTAAAGAAGCTCCTTTCTATCCCCTTATATTTCTACATATCATCTCATTATACTCCAGGGGTTCTTTAGGTGTCAAGGCATGGAAACAGCTCTGAAAGTTTCCCGGGAAATTTTCAGAACTGTTTTTTTTCATCTTTCTTCTCTTTTTCTCTCTGCTCCAGAACACTACCCCGGATCACC
The DNA here is from genome assembly GCF_054660775.1 of Allocoprococcus similis. NCBI lineage: Bacteria > Bacillati > Bacillota > Clostridia > Lachnospirales > Lachnospiraceae > Allocoprococcus > Allocoprococcus similis. The sequence goes on along the minus strand of NZ_BAAHSG010000054.1, from coordinate 1,641 downwards.
GCATCCGCCCCATACCTTCCGCGGATCTCTCCCATTGCCGCACTGAGCTTTTTCAGCTTTTCCATGCTCTTCTTCGGCTTCTCAGATTTCACCTTGAATTGCAGGTCAAACAGGCTTAGCTGTTCCGGTTCATCTTCATCCACAAGCTTCGCTGTGCGAACACCAAGCAGTCTGATCGGCTCACCGTTCCACAACTCATCGAACAGGCTGCAGGCCGCCTCGTAGATCACCTGATCTGCACCGGATGCTCTGCCAAGCTGCTTCTGGTGAGATACATTCTGAAAATCACTGTAACGGATTTCCACACTAACCATATTGGCTTTCTGCCCTGCTTTCCTTAGTCTCTTTCCCACACTTTCTGCCAGAGAAAATAGAACCTTTTTTGCATCCTCTGCCTTTTCCACATCTTTTGGAAGTGTGGTGGAATTACCGACACCCTTTGCTGCGGTCTCCTCGGATTGCACCTTTGCATCACCGATTCCATTTGCAAATTCCCACAGCGTTCTTCCATGACTTTTCAAATGGAATTCCAGAAGCTTCGGATCTGTCTGCGCAAGCTCACCAATTGTCCTGATTTCCAGCTTTTCCAGAATCGCCACACTGGACTTCCCTGCCATAAAAAGCTCACTCACCGGGAGTGGCCACATTTTTTCCCTGACCTCTTCCGGGAAAAGAGTGTGGACACGGTTTGGCTTTTCAAAGTCTGATGCCATTTTTGCCAGAAGCTTGTTTGTCGAAATTCCCACATTCACGGTAAACCCAAACTTTTCATAAACCTGGGCTTTGATTTCATACGCAGCCTCCACCGGCGAAGAAAAACGCTGTGCGATTCCGGTAAAATCCATATAGCACTCGTCCACACTGACCTGCTCGATTTCCGATGTATAGGTTCTCAGGAAATCCATCAGTCTCCGGCTGTACTCTCTGTACATCCTGTGATTTGGCGGATCCATGTGAAGATTCGGACACTTGCGGAACGCATTTACCACCGGCTCTCCCGTCCTGATGCCGAATTTCTTTGCCGAAGAAGATTTTGCCAGAACGATACCATGGCGTGATTCTCTGTCACCGCCGATGATCGCAGGGATCGTGCGGATGTCTACTTCGGCACCATTTTTCAGTTGTTCTACTGCCGTCCAGCTAAGATAGGCTGAATTGACATCTATGTGGAAAATAATGTGTGACAATCCTGCTTCCTCCTCTCCCCAAATAATCGAGCAGGCTGACTCCTGCTCGATTTGTATACTTTGTACACCATCTCGCTTAACAGCCAGGTGATGTACATTCGCCAAATGTAGATCCTTGTGCAAGCACAAATCTGCACTTGGCTCATCGTATACACAAAAAATACGGAATATGATATTCATTTTATCATATCCCGCATCCATTTTCATTATTTTATCTTTTATTTATCAAGCTTCCCGCTTACTTCATTCCATCCGCACGCAAACACATACTGTGCAAATTCTTCCAGCTGCTTTTCACTGTATGAACTCAGATCCATCCCTTTCAGCTTGTCTTCTACCGCTTTCTTATTGTATCTCAGATCGGATACATATGAACAGTCTACTCTCTTTATCATGTCATCAAATATATCTCTTTCCATATGCTCCCTCTTTTCTACATAATGTTAATTATGTT
>NZ_BAAHSG010000053.1:0-1717 GCF_054660775.1 Allocoprococcus similis | reverse complement strand
TGGTGTGCTACCTGTCAAGAGGACAATAAAAAATAATAAATTTTTGTATCGTCAGCCGATTTACGGCTGGCGATATTTTTAGGCTGCTTTTATATATTGATTATGATATTCCATTGGTGTCATCACATTTAACTTTCTTTGCAATCGTTGGTTATTGTAGTAATTGATGTAATTGGTTATAGCTGCAATTAAGGTTGTTCTATCATTGAAATGTTGGCAGTAATACATCTCTCGTTTTAGAATTCCCCAAAATCCTTCCATTGGTCCATTATCAATACAATGGGCAACTCTGGACATACTTTGTTTCATATGATGTTTCTTTAACCTGGTACAGAACTGTGCACTTGTATATTGAAATCCACGATCAGAGTGGAAGAGCGGATGTGCATCAGGTTCCAAGCGAACTGCTTCATCAAAAGTATTCATAACTAATGGATTATCATTATGGTCACTTATTTTAAAAGTTACAATTCTTCGATCGTATAAATCTAAAATGGCACTCAAATATATCTTATGTACTTCATTTCCATTGTAATATTTAAACTCAGATACATCGGTAAGCCATTTCTCATTCGGTTTATCTGCATGAAAATCCCGATGTAAATAGTTTTTGGAAATGTGATCGGGATTTCGGTCTCCCTTGGTACAGCTTTTTGGTTTCCATTTAATATTTGACTTTATATCATATTTTCTACAGATGCGGAGGACTCGTTTATCATTCACATGAATTCCTTTGTGTCCATCTAATTCATCTCGGATTCTACGATATCCCATATCCGGATGTTCTTTATGTATCTTTTGAATTTCAATAGATAACGTTTCATTCTGCAATTCGTTATTGCTTTTCGGATGTTTTAGCCAGTGATAGTATGCAGAGCGTGTAATATTAAGATACTTACAAAGTTTATCTACTGGATATCCCTTGGCAGAAGATAATTCTTTGATTGCCTTATATGCGGCTAAACGGTGAACTAAAGTTAATGATCCCTCCTTTCCAGTTCTCTGACTTTTTTTAACAGATCATTTTCCATTTGTAAATCCAGATTTTTTCTTTCGAGTTCAGCGATTCTATCACGTAATTCTTCCTCAGGTGTACGACTTGGTAATGATCCGACTCGTCTACCACGGCGATCTTCCAGACCTTTACTTCCCATTTCTTCATATCGTTTTACCCAGTTATAAACCTGTTGATAGGAACATTGGTATTTCAGTGCCATTGCCCCATAATTCTTGTCGTTCGCAAGGCATTCTGTAACGATTTTTAATCTTTCATCAAAAGTCGTTGATTTTGCTTTTTTCATGCAAGCACCTCCAGTGGACGTTTTTAATATTCCACCAGAATTATACACCTGAATCCACTTCAAAAGTTGTGTCTGTGACCGGATTTCGTATTTTAAGCAAATATCATAAAGAGAGCCTATTCCATTAAGATAATCATTTACCGCAGATGTTTTTAGTGCTTTTGAGTAACTCTTGTTTTTAGGTTGATTAAGTAAACCTGCTGGTCCATTGCATTTGTATATAGAAATCCATTTTCTAATACTCGGACAAGCGACTCCAATTTTTTTACTTGCCTGATTCAATCCAATCTCTCCATCAAGATACTGCTCAACTATTTTTACCTTTACTATTGGATCTATTTTGCTTTTTCTGGACATGAAAATACCCCCATATAGGACTTTTATATTTCATTGTCCTATATGAGGGTAGCATATCA
>NZ_BAAHSG010000052.1:0-27885 GCF_054660775.1 Allocoprococcus similis | reverse complement strand
GGCTATATATTATCTTAAATACTAAAATAATTCCTGATTGAAATGGGTATTGATTCAAATATCCACCCTTAAGAAAATCTGCTTTATCATACGTTTCTGAAAAAAGATTAGCTGCTATTGCTGAACAAAATCCTTGATCTGCTCTAGGTGTCAATTGCGTACAAACAACCCATCCTATTCCTAATATGCAATGCATGCAGATTAAAAGTTTATATATGTCTATTTTTTTCCCATATTGAGATTTATATTTAATAATTTTATTGTTCCTTTTCAAAACAATATATATTTTATACATAACTATCATTCCTATTATGATAATCACATACTTAAAAATATTATCTTTATTGTAAAAAGTAAATTCCCATAAAGTGTCCGTATCACATAACTTGCAAGTATATACAATTGAAGCTATCGATAATATAAATAATATTATTCCTAATACAATTTTTATAATATCTCCCGCAATATTCACAATAAGTTTTCTAAAATTATAGACTTTTCTTTTATTTTCAACCCTTTCCATAAATGATTCCTCCAATATTTATCACAGCATACGCCTTATGTAATATAACATGTTTCACATAATATCGCAATATTTCCACTACTCAAGTCTACATTTAAGTAAATTCTTATTGTCTCTTAACGGAAAAGGATTTTTCAACATACATATTTAATCCTGAACATCATCTGTAGTTTCACTAATAATATATCTTGGTCTTGCCTTTGTTTCCAAATATATTTTCCCAATATATTCCCCAATAACACCAAGCGAAAGTAACTGAATTCCTCCGAGAAACGCTACTATGCAAACCATACTTGCCCAGCCAGCAACCGTATTTCCCATAACCTGCATAATAATTGCCCATATAATAGCACAAAATCCAAGACATGAAATAATTGTTCCAGCTGCTGTAATCATTCGGATAGGTTTAATGCTCAAACTGGTAATACCATCAAATGCAAGTGCCAACATTTTTTTCAACGGATAATGACTTTCACCCGCAATTCGTTCATGCCGTTCATAATATACTGAAGTACTGTTAAAACCAACTAACGGAATCAATCCACGTAAGAAGATATTTACTTCTTTAAAATCAGAAAATGCATCTAATACTTTTGAAGAAATCAGTCTGTAATCTGCATGATTAAATACAACTTCTGCTCCCATCCAATTTAGCAAATGATAAAAAGATTCTGCTGTAAATCGCTTAAAAAATGTGTCTGTTTCTCTCTTGCTTCGTACTCCGTAAACAACTTCAGCCCCTGCCATATATGCATCTACCATCGCATCCATTGCATTAATATCATCCTGTCCATCGCAATCAATCGAAATTGTAATATCCGCTGCTTCTTTAGCTGTCATCAATCCAGCCAGAACAGCATTTTGGTGTCCACGATTTCTGCTCTGTGCAATCCCTTTATAATGATATTCTTCCTTTGATAATTTTTTAATTAATTCCCATGTACCATCTTTGCTTCCATCATTAACAAATAAAATACGGCTTTCATCAAGAATCTTTCCTTCATTGACTAACTGATGAATTTTTTCCAAAAAAAGCGGCGCTGTAATAGGTAACACTTCTTCTTCATTGTAGCAAGGAATAACAATATATAAAATTGGTACTTTTCTCATTATTTTTATCCTTTCAATCTTACTGTAATTACTCAACTATTCTAACACTTTGAGGTATATTTTACAATCTTCTGCTGATACCCTAAAAATAAATTTTTATACTTTTTAGTTCAATTATCTAGAAAAACCCTTTGAAATCCCGATTTTCACCAAGATTCCAAAGAGCTTCTTCATTTTTCACCTTTTACAATATGTACTTACTTTTCAAGCTGGTTCATTAATTTAATAATCCCCTGGCCATACTCTACTCCTGTTGCCCAACCAGCTCCTATCGGATTTTCATGGGTGCCAAGCCATTCCACGTATTTTGCTGAGCCTTTGTTTACTAAACGAAATCTAGGATCAACACATGTATATTTTAAATCTTTCTCTGTTAAACCTGAAACTGCATATGCTTTAAGATGCTGAATCTGAGCTCTGACGCCCATTCTTACACCATTCTCTCCATATTTACTAAAATCAGCTCCGGAAGCTCCGTTATCAGTAGCTCCTAAACCAGCGAAATTGAACTGTTCTATTTTCACCTGTCCGCCAAATTGTAACCATCCTGTTTCCTTCATACTCTGGCACCATGCAACCGCTGGATCTACACCTTCCGCTGTTGCTTCTTCATAATAAATACTGGCAAATTTTTCTATACTTTCCGCTCCACCTTTTTTTAATTTTTCAGTTGGATACGTTTCGCCTGTATTTTTATAAAACTGTACCATCTGCGTCACATTTGTGGTAGATGTATTTACAATCAGATGGCTTGCTTCTTGCTGTTTTTCTACTCTTTTACCTGTATTATCATAATAATGTCCATTTATGGTAGTATTTTTTACCATTGCACCTGTCACAGCATCAAAATAATAATAGTAATTTCCTATTTTCTGTTCTTTATAGAGCATTTTTCCATCCGTTCCATAATATACAGTTTTTCCCGGCAAATTATAGAATCCCGTCGCCATCTTTCCAGTTATCGTATCAAAATAGTACCATGCATCACTGATCTTCTGTTCTCCATACTGCATGACACCACTTCCATTATAGTACACAGTCTTTCCTGGTAACTGGACGAATCCCTTCTGCATGACTCCATTCTTATCAAAATAATACCATCTTCCGTTTTCACAATATTCGCCGATCTTACTTTGTCCATTACTTTGATAATACCTTGTTTTTCCGTTTACTGTCTTCCATCCAGAATACATGCTTCCAAATACTGTATCAAAATAATAATAGTAATTCCCTATTTTTTGTTCTCCATACTGCATAACTCCGTTTTCATTATAGTATACAGTCTTTTCTGGTAACTGGACGAATCCCTTTTGCATGATTCCATTTTTATCAAAGTAATACCATTTCCCATTTTCGCAGTATTCACCTGTTTTTCCCTGACCATTACTTTGATAATATCTTGTTTTTCCGTTTACCGTCTTCCATCCAGAATACATGCTTCCAAATACTGTATCAAAATAATAATAGTAATTCCCTATTTTTTGTTCTCCATAAAGCATTTTTCCATTGCTTCCGTAATATACCCACTTTTCAGGTAACTCACAAAAGCCAGTTGCCATCTTTCCGGTTATCATATCAAAATAGTACCATGCATCATTTATCTTCTGTTCTCCATACTCCATGACTCCGTTTTCATTATAGTATACAGTTTTTTCTGGCAAATCAACAAATCCGGTCTGCATAATTCCATTCTTGTCAAAATAATACCATTTATCATCAATCTTGTACTCTCCTATTGTACAACATCCATTTTCCTGGTAATATCTTGATTTTTTATTAACTGTTTTCCATCCTACATACATACTTCCAAATGTAGGATCAAAATAATAGTAACAATTGCCTATTTTCTGTTCTCCATAAAGCATCTTCCCATCTGCTCCATAGTAAACTACTTTTCCTGGTAAATCATAAAATCCTGTAATCATTTTACCAGTAGAAGTATCAAAAAAATACCATGCATCATTGATCCTTTGTTCTCCGAAACGTTTCTTTCCGTCGGTTCCGTAGTAGTATATTTTTCCCGAAAGATTATAGAAACCAGTTACTCTCGCACCCGTAATTGTATCAAAACAATACCAGGCATTATTTATCTTCTGTTCTCCATAGCGCATCTTTCCATCTGCCCCATAGTAAACAATTCTTCCCGAAAGATTATAAAAACCAGTTACTCTCGCACCCGTAATTGTATCAAAACAATACCAGGCATTATTTATCTTCTGTTCTCCATAGCGCATTTGCCCATCTGATCCATAATAGACCGTCTTACCCGGTAAATTGTAGAACCCAGTAATTCTTGCACCCGTAATTGTATCGAAATAATACCATGCATTATTTATCTTCTGTTCTCCATAAAGCATCTGTCCATCTGAATTATAATAAACCGTCTTACTTCCCAGATTCACAAATCCAGTCTGCATTACTCCATTTCCATCAAAATAATACCAGTGACCACCAATTTGTCTTTCTCCTGTCACTCTCTGATTATTCACATAGCAATATTTCTTTCCATTTACGGTTTTCCATTCTACTTTTTCTTTCGATAATCCAAGATAATTTGCAATTCCAGTCGCATCCGCAACACCTAATCTTTTTAGTCCAGCCTCTGTATTTAAGACATTATTCACATCACCACTATTCGTGATAAACGCATGTTCAACAATAATACCAGGAATTCCATTGTACTTATTAGCGACCTGTACTGTAAACCAATCTTCAAGTGAACCATCTGGATACTTGTACTCCGGCTCTGTTCCTGTCTTATAATACAGTCCTCTGTTATACAAACCAAGTGAAGTCAGTTCACTCAAAATCTTTGACGCAAGCTCTCTTCCCTGTGCACCTACATCTGATTTCCAGTTATAGTTTGGAATAATAACTTCTGCCCCATAAGCCGCTGTTGTAGCTGCCGCATTCAAATGAAAACTCACAAAAATCTTTGCACCTGCTTTGGCTGCTGCATTTGCTCTTGCGGTAATACAACCTCCTGCCGGCGTTTCATTTGGATACGGGCAAGCTGAAGAAGTTCTTGTCATGTATACTTCTACACCATAATACTGCTCCAGTTCTGCTTTACAATAATTTGCAATTTTCAGTGTAAGTGCTTCCTCTCGCAAACCATTTGCTGATGCCCCGGCATCCCTGTCATCATGTCCCGGATCCAGTGCCACAACAATCTTGCCTGATCTTGCAGCCTGGGTACTGATTCCAGAATCATCATCAAGCGACATCATCGCCGGGGTTGATGCAAGGACATCTGTCCGTGCTGCATCAAGTGCATCCTCGATACTGTTCTGCTCTTCAATGGTTCCGTCTTCATTCAATGTAGAAACGGATATACCAACCGCATCCTCAGATTCTGCTTCTTCCTGCTCTTCATCAATCGGCTGCAATTCATCGATTCCATCATACTCCTGATTCACACCGAATTTTGCTTCCATTCCAAGATCAGCAAGTGCATAGTCTGTAGTTTCTCCATTTTCTGTTACACTGATGGAAACAACTTCATAGGTTCCACTCTGATACTCATCTTCGTAATACTTTTCAAACAGATACAGATTTCCTTCCGATCTACTGATACACCAGTCTTCCCAGGTATCATCATCTTTTCGTACATGAAGTACCATCTGCGCTATGTACTCGTCTTCTGTTCCCCAGGATACAACAATTCGCTGTGTCTCCGGTGTCTGCAGATATGGACTTTCCACGTAAGCATAATTCATGCTGCTTTCTTCTGGTTGGGCTTCCTGTTCTGTCGTTTCCTGCTCTGGCGCTTCCTGCTCCTGAACATCCTGTTCCCCTTCAACATTTTCATCAACTGATTGTTGTTCTTCTGAAGTTTGTTCCTGCTGCTGTGGTTCTTCTACCTGTGATTCTTCTGCCTGTACTTCAGACTTCTGCTCTTCTGTCTGGTCCTCTGTTGTCGTCTGTGTTTTTGCAGCTGGCGCATCCGCCGCATATACCGGCATTGTTGTACCAATCATTGAAAAGACCAGCAATGCCACACTGCATTTTTTCAACCAGTTCTTCATTATACACTCCTCTTCTCTTACTCATCTGCTGTCATGTATCCTTTGAGTACGGTATGTCCGGTCTCTAATGGCTGACCGTTTTCCGTAATCTTAAGTCGTTCACATTCGTACGTTTTCAGGAAAGACTTTTTAATACATGTGAGTATTTGTTCTTCTCCTGTCGTCCCCATGCTTCTGATGTAAGAACCAGTTCCGGAATCTACATCAAGATCGATCGTTTTCTGTTCCTGATCAACGTTGCAGCCGTTCATCTTACATTCACTGCTAAGAACGCCTTCCCCTATTAAGCCGTTCCAGATATCGGTTGTCTGAAGCAGATTTGTTCTGATCTCTGCGCATTCGATTTCTTCACTGTCGGATATATAATATAATTTCAGAATCTGATCCTGAGCCTCGTGATCTCCGCTGTCTTCTGCCTTGCTGTCATTTTCTTCCACCTGCTCATCCTTTTGTTCTGTTTTGTCCTGCGTTGGTTCTGTCTTTTCCTGACTGGTATCTTGCTTTTCCTCTTGCTTTGCATTTTGCATCGTATCCGTTACTTCTTTTGAAGTATCTGTACCACTGCATCCCAAGAGCATAACACTGAGACTCAATGCCATTACAAATACCAATATTTTTCTCATCTCACACCTCCTTTCTTAATCTTATCTATTATACAATAGTTCACAATTTTTGTCTATTTTCGACACGAAATAATTTCCCGAAAATGGATATTTATTAAAAAGCAGGAATTTGTCTCCACACTTTTTCAACGAACATTTTGTTTTATGTCATATTTCCCTTCAAAATCATCAAGGCAAGCTCCATAGTCTCATCCCATGTTGCTTGCCTTCTTAATCTCACAATATTTACTTCTCCGGATACAATCCCTTTTCCACCAGCGCCTTCACTTCATTGACAACCAGTTCTTTATCCTCTTTATAAGTCACTCCAAACCACTTATCATGTGATTTCAGCACTTTTACTTCTACTTTTCCTTCTTTCAGAAGATCTCCGATAATCGTCGGAAGCAAATATTCTCCCTTCAGATTGCCCTCTTCCTGTGCAGCAACAAACTCTGCAAATCCTTTTTCAAGGATTTCAAAGAATTCCGGCTTAAGTCCCCACATATTCATGGAAACCGGTGTGTCTGCATCGATCGGTGTCTCTTTTCCATCTGTTGCAACTGCTGCACCTGCCTGTGTCTTGATGATATTGGATGTCTCCACAATTTCCGTAAGCATCTGATTCGCATCAACCTTGCACACGCCACGGGTTACTCCGCCATTTTCACTTAATGTGTTCTTCAGTACGAATCCCACCATGCTGATCTGCATTTTATCTGCCTGATTTTCCGGTGTTGTCAGTTCTTTGAATGCTTCCACATAAGCTTCTTTTCCATAATAATCATCCGCATTGATTACCAGGAATGGTTCATTCACCACATCCTTACAACATAGAATTGCCTGACCGGTTCCCCATGGTTTCGTTCTTTCTGCAAATTTTTCTTTAAATGCTTCCGGAATATCATCAACTTCCTGGAATGCATATGCAACTTCAATCTTCTTTTCGATCCGGTTGCCGATGATCTCACGGAAGTCCTTTTCCAGATCCTTTCGGATAACAAATACCACTTTGTCAAATCCGGCTTCCATTGCATCATAGATCGAATAGTCCATGATAATTTCACCATTTGGTCCTACCGGCTCCAGCTGCTTGATTCCGCCTCCAAAGCGGCTGCCAATTCCTGCTGCCATAACAACTAATGTAGCTTTGCTCATCTTTTCTGTACCTCCTGATTCGCTTTTCTTACTATTCTCCAATCCCACTCTCCACCAGTTCTACCATCGCTTCAAGTGCCTTCTCTTCATCTTTTCCTTCACACACGATCTCAATCGTATCTCCGGACTTAATGCATGCACCAAGCACGCTCAGAACACTTTTCGCGTTTCCTTCCGTATCCCGGTAATGAAAAGTGATCTTACTTTCATATTCCAGTGCCTTCTTGCAGAAAAGTCCAGCCGGTCTCAAATGCAATCCCGTCGGATTTTTGATCGTTACCTTTTTACTGATCATTTTCTCCTCCACTGCTCTTTGTCAATGTGATCTGTACATTGATCGTATCTTCAAGTTCAATTCCGTCAGGAAGTGTAACCTGGATCGGAACATTATAGGTTCCCGCTGTCTTGCAATCGTTCAGATTGATTGACACGCTTCCTTTTTCAAGAGTAAAATCATCCAGATCCTCTTTAGAACCACGCACAACAATTTCCAGATTGCCCTGTTCTGCATATGACACCTTGTAATCTTTTGGTGCATTCAGCAGCGCAATGGAATTGTATGGAAATTCGACTGTCTTAGTTCCGAATTTCTCTACCTGGATCTTTATAACGATCGGTACGCCTCCTGCGCTGTCCTGGTCTGTCTTTGCCCAGTACGGAAGATAATTGGCGATATCTACTGTCTTCTCTATTGTCTGGTCCAGACCATCTTCTGCCAGCTCTTCTGCCGGAATTTCAATAGAATCCACCGTTTCCAGCTGCTCCTCTGTGCCTACGATCTGAATGCTTTCCGGCTGGATCGTGATCCCACTGAAATGATATCCGCTGGCAGTGCCAATCATCGAAGTATCAAATTCTACCGGAATACTCTTTGTCTGAAGCATGGTTATCTGAACTTTCAGTCCTTCATCTCCCAGATTATTTTCAATCTGTGTTGAATCTATGATCTTTCCATTGTTATCATAAAGGATTAACTCTGCTTCTTTTTCCTCATCTTTAGACTGTCCAGAAACATCTACAAGTGCTACCACCTTATCGATCGAATCGATTACTGATTCCGGTCCGCTGATCTTGATCTTCTCCGGATTTGCTTTCAACTCACCCACCTGATATCCGTCTCTCGGTGTTCCCGAGCTGGTTGCAGTGATCGGGAAAGTCTCTGATTTTCCAAGTTCAATGCTTACTCGCAGATTGATCGGGTTGGCAGTCGCCTCAAACCTTCCTGCATAAGAAGGGATCGATATATCGATCGGGATCAGGGATCTGGTTCTGACATCCAGATTCTTCATATCCGCTGTTGCCCTGATATCATCAGTTTTAATTTTATTTAAAATAGAACGTTTTGCCTTTACCGTTACGGATACCATCCTGCTGTCATCCAGAATCTGATATGTATTGCCCGGATTGGTTACGATTTCCGGATGTGTCACTGTCACCTGGATTCCGGAAAATATCCGTTCGTCCACCGGATCTTCAATATTCATAACAATTATCCATAAAAGGACAGAGAATACAAATGCCAGCAACTTAAGGCCCCAGTTTTTAGTCAACGCCTTTTTCATGCGATCTCCATCCTTTCCATATTTTTTTCAAACGTCCGATCTCCGCACTCTTCTTACTGATAGATTCCAGACGTTTTTTCAAATATTCCGGTGTGACATTGCGCACAAGCTGTCCGCCCATCGCTACAGATACATACCCGGTCTCTTCTGATACGGTGATGATCAGAGCATCACTCACCTCACTCATTCCGACTGCTGCACGATGTCTGGTCCCCAGTTCCTTACTGATTCCCATATTGTCCGACAGTGGAAGATAGCAGGTCGCTGATACGATCCTGTCTCCACGGACGATGATCGCGCCATCATGAAGTGGTGTATTGTGTTCAAAAATATTGATCAGTATCTGCGGTGATACAATACAGTCCAGTGCGATTCCGGTACTCTCGTATTCTGTCAGCATGATTGCCTGCTCTACGACGATAAGAGCTCCTGTCTTCACGGCTCCCATCGCAAAGGATGCTTCTACGATTCCATCGATCGTTTTCTGACTGAAACGTACATTATCTTTTCCTCTTTTATCCAGTGCTACCATATTAGGAACAAACTGTTTTTCCCCCAGTTTTTCCAATGCTCTTCTGAGCTCAGGCTGGAAAATGATCACAACTGCGGTTGCCATGACCGGAAGTGAATTCTGTGCAATCCACAAAATCGTATACATTTTAAAAAATGCAGCCACCAGGATAAACAATGCAACAACCAGAATCCCCCGCAAAAGCATCCAGGCTTTTGTATTCTTTATCCAGAGAATAATCTGATAGAATAAAAATGTAATAATCAGTATCTCAACAGCATCTACTACCCGGATCTGCGGGAAGTACCACGATTCTGATACAAATCTTTTTAAAACCTGTGTTAATACTGTATTCAACAGTGTACCCCCTTTCTATCCGTTATTTATACCCCTGTTTTTTATAATATTTCCCTATTTGTTATCGCTATTCAGTTCATTTTCCACAATGCTCTGAATGTCCAGTTCTTCCTTCAGACTCTGTGCAAGAAGGATTTCATCTGTATTGCCCCCGACTCTCGTCGGCCGCTGAACTGCCGGACTCTTTGGCCGTCTTACCTTAGAAGCCGTTTTTGTTTTGCATACTGCCGGTTTTTCCGTCTGCCCGTTCTTCGACCTCGGTCTTCTCTCCGGCTCTGCTCCCGCAATCTCACCAGTCTCTTTCCGCTCATTGATATGTTTGACCGTCTTCTCCGGAGCTGTCACCGAAATCTTAGGGATGGCTTTTACATAATAGTAATATTCATCATCCTCAAACTGAAGGCGTTCTGTTCTGGAATAATCCACTGAGAACAGGAAAAATTCCATGATAAAGCCTATCACGACTGCTGCAATATTTCCAATGATCAGCATGTTGTAAGAGGTATGTATATCAAATGCAATATCTCCGATCACAATTACAACAATATTCACAACCGCACCGGATGCTGCCGCGATCTTCCACGCATGATCTACCGAAAGCCGGCGCACTGTATATACCACAAAAATGGAGATAATAAATGCGATCGCAGTGATCCATAGAGTCTTATCCTGGAATACCGCCTTCACAAAAAGCGAAATCTGCCTGGTAATTCCATCCGCACTGGTAATCGCTGTTGCCGAAGTTCTCACGCATTCGATCATATAGTAAATGATCGTTCCAAATACAACCGGTACTGCTGAAATCGGTCCAAGTACAAGCGCACAGGCAACCGGCACTACATACGGAATATGAAGCATAAATGCTACTGGTGTGACCAGCAGAAGAAGTGCCTTTTTGGGAGTAAATCTGCAGTAAAAGATAAACATTACCACAAAGATCAGTGCCGCCGCTGCTGCCACTCCCATAGACAGTTTGAACAGATGCACGATTACAAGTCCTGCCGCCACATACGCCGTTACAACCGGTGGAAGAAAGGTGCAGATCACTGCCAGCGCCACCGCTACAACCGGTGTTGCCACTGCTTTCATCAGTCCGATATTCTGGTTGATCATAAGAAATGTGACCAGTGCCAGAATAAACTGCACAGCTTTATCAATATAGATTGATTTCGTCGCGTATAATTCCTGTAATTTGTCTCTCCATACTATCAGATCATTCATTATCGTTTCTCCCTTTCATACATTCTGTTCAGTCTTGTAAGATCGTGATTGAATTGTTTCACACGCTTTCTTGCTTTTTCATGTTTGGTTCCGTAAAAATGGGAAGCAACGATTCCATAAAAAATAACAAGTACCAGATATCCAATTATTACAGCTGCCGCAAGCATCACAAGAAACTGCATATTCAGATTTTCCATCAGTTCATCCAGAAAAGCAATCACTCCGATTCCCACTGCAACAGCGTAGCCGACCGTGACCCATATGATCGTAGCAATGGTGTGAAAGCTCCGGTAATCTTTTTTATAATAGGAACTGATCTTAAAATCTTCCTCTCCCTGTTTGCTTTCGTACATCGCCATCCTTGTCATCAGCTTAACTTTGCTTTCATTTAACATTTTGTCACCTCATACGTTTTATTCGTATATGCATTACTTTCAGTATAACAAATATCAGATTCCTTGTCCAATACTTACCGTCAAAAAGTATACATTTTCGGCTCCTGCCTTTTTCAGCACTCTCGCCGCCTCATCTAAGGTACTTCCTGTCGTATAAATGTCGTCGATCAGAACGATATTTTCTCCTTTTACATTTTTCTGCACAGCAAATGCTCCCCTGATATTTCGTTTTCTCCCTTTATCGCCCAGCTCTTTCTGAGGACTGGTCGCCTTAATCCTCTTAACAGCACCTGCATCCATGGCAATTCCGGTATTTTCTGATAATACCTTTGCTACAATTTCTGCCTGATTAAATCCCCGCTTTCTTTTCCGCCGGGAATGCAGCGGAACCGGCACGATCAAGGTGATCTTTCTTTCCCATAGATAAGAAAGAAAATGCTCTGCCATTTCTTTTCCGAACGTTTGTCCATAAATCCTCCGGTTCTGATATTTCATTGCATAAACTGCATTTTCCACTGCATCTTTATGCACCCAGAGGCTTCTGCCATCGACAAAAAAATGCTTCTGTCTGGTGCAGTCATAGCAATATTCTTCTGCCGGATCTGTCAAGGGCTTTCCACAGCACATGCATCTTACTTCACCAATATAAGGAAGTTTTTCACGGCACGCCTTGCAGATTCCATTGTGTTCCGTAGAATGTTTCTTTCCTGCACTTACAATTTCTCCGCAAAACGGACATTTCGCGGGATAAATTAGTTCCAGAATTGTTTCTTTGACCTTTTTTAAGTTTTCCATTCGCTTTTCGGATTTGATTTTCTACATTTTAGTGTAACTATCCGCAGAATTCCCGGATCCGTTCTGCCAGACTGGTATTCCGGTTGTGTTCATTGGTATTCCGGATCATCTCCTGGAAGGTCTGGTCACTCCCAACAATTGTCACACATTTTCTGGCTCTTGTGATCGCCGTATAAAGAAGATTCCTGTGAAACAGCTGTCTCGGTCCGCTCAGAAGCGGGATGACAACCGCCGGATATTCGCTTCCCTGCGACTTGTGAATGGTGATCGCATAGGCGAGCTCCAGTTCTTCCAGCAATTCAAACGGATACTTTACTTTTCTCTTTTCATCGTATTCAACTTCCAGTGTTTCAGTATATGTATTGATCTCGGTAACAATTCCCATATCGCCATTAAAAATCCCCATCCCTTTATCCACCGTCAGTCCATACTTGGTTGTGATCTCCCATTCAAGCTGATAGTTATTCTTGATCTGCATCACCTTGTCGCCCACGCGGAATTTGTGATCGCCATATTCTTTTTCCGCTTTTCCCGGCTCCGGTGGATTCAAATACTCCTGCAAAATACTGTTCAGCCTTTCCACTCCCAGCAGTCCTTTCCGCATCGGTGTGAGTACCTGGATATCATATGGTTTTGCATTGACATATTTGGGAAGCTTCTTCTGGATCAGTGTCAGCAGAACACTAATGATCACATTCGGATCCTGTCTTTTCAAAAAGAAGAAATCCCGGCTCTTATTATCCAAAAGGACCGGTTCTCCCCGGTTGATCTTATGTGCATTTACCACAATATCACTCTCCTGTGCCTGTCGGAAAATCCGGGTCAGCATGACAACCGGAAAACATTCCGATGCGATGAGATCCTTCAAAATACTTCCCGGGCCTACTGATGGAAGCTGGTTACAGTCCCCTACCAGGATCAGCCTTGTCCCCGGTACAATTGCGGTAAGAAGTGCATTCATCAGAGGCAGGTCTACCATAGACATTTCATCGATGATGATCACGTCGGTTTCCAGTGGATTATCTGCATTTCTTGCAAATCCGTTCCGGTTCGGGTTCTCATCCTCCTCCGGATTACCGTTCACCTCCAGAAGCCGGTGGATCGTCTGCGCTTCCCATCCGGTTGCCTCTGTCATTCTTTTTGCGGCACGCCCGGTTGGTGCTGCCAGCATAATTTCCATATTCTCACTGTGAAAATATTCGATCATGGCATTGATCGTCGTCGTTTTTCCGGTTCCAGGACCTCCTGTGAGAATCATAATTCCATTCCGCACAGCCGCCATAACCGCATTTTCCTGCTTCTCGTCAAGCTGCATTTCGGCTTCTTTTTCAATCTGATGGATCTTTTTTTCGATCACTACATTGGCTTCTTCATATTCCAGATTCAGATCATGCAGCATTTTCGCGGTATTGAGTTCCAGATAATAGAAGTGGGACACGTATACCCGCAGACCTTCTTCAGATTCTTTGAGTACGATCTTCTTTTCCATCGACAGATCCATCAGGTATTTCTCAATATCCTTAATCTCCACTTCCAGAAGTGCAGATGCCCGACGAAGCAACACGTCCTTTGTCAGATAGACATGCCCTTCGGCAACACTCTGCTGTAAGGTATAAAAAATACCACTCCGGATACGGAAATCCGAGTCTGAATGAATGCCGATCTTCGTTGCGATTTCATCAGCGATCTTAAATCCGATCCCCTGAATCTGATCTGCAAGCTGGTATGGATTTCCTTCCAATACCTGATAGGTCTTCGGACCGTAAAACTGATAAATCTTTGCTGCAAGTGTCGTCGAAATCCCAAATTTCTGAAGATAGATCATTGCCTTCCGCATATCTTTTTTCTCTTCTACCTGTACAGCGATCTCTCTTGCCATACGTTCGCTGATCCCACGCACCTCCGCAAGTCTTTCTGGTTCTTCTTCGATGATCCGGAAGGTGTCTTCCCTGAATTTTTTCACAATCCTGCCGGCAAGAGATGCACCAACCCCTTTGATCGCCCCTGATCCCAGATAGCGTTCAATCGAAAGCAGATCTTCCGGTGCTTTGATCTCATAATTCAGCACTCGGAGCTGTGTTCCATATACACTGTGAACCACATATTCTCCGTTCACCTCAACCAGCTCTCCCTCTGATAAATAGTTAAAGTTTCCGACACAGGTCAGATCGCCATCATCATTATTCAAATTAAATACGGTATATCCATTGTCTTCATTGCGAAATACAATGTGTTCTACGTAACCTTTTACTGTTTCCATACTTTTTTCCTTTTTAAAAAGGCTGTCTCTCTACAGAAACAGCCTTCTCATGTGCTTATCACTAGAAATCTTTTTTTCCGTTCATAAACTCCACATACTGACCGGTACCGATTGCAACAACCTTCATCGGGTCTTCCGCTGTCATCGTATTGATGCCTGTCCTTTCTTCGATCAGTTCTTCCAGCCCGCGAAGCAGCGCACCTCCACCTGTCAGTACAATTCCACGATCCAGAATATCCGCGGAAAGTTCCGGCGGTGTTCTCTCCAGAACCCCAATGACCGCTTCGACGATCTGACTTGTAGTCTCATGCAGTGCTTCTTCGGTCTCAGAAGCCGTTACCGTGACCGTCTTTGGCAATCCTGTTACCAGGTTTCGTCCCCTTACTTCCATTGATTCATCTTCTACAAGAGGATATGTCGTTCCGATCTTGATCTTGATATCTTCTGCTGTCCTGTCTCCGATCAGCAGATTGTGCTTTTTCCGGACATAACGAACGATTGCTTCATCAAAATCATCACCTGCAACTTTTAATGATGTATTCACAACAGTTCCTCCAAGGGAAATCACCGCAATGTCGGATGTACCACCACCGATATCCACGATCATGTTGCCGCATGGTTTTGAAATATCTATTCCGGCTCCGATTGCCGCCGCAACCGGTTCCTCAATCAAATGTACTTCCCGCGCACCGGCTGCAAAAGCAGCCTCTTCTACCGCCTTTTTTTCAACCTCTGTAACACCGCTTGGCACACAGATACTGATATTCGGCTTCTTAAATGTACGCTTTCCCAGTGCTTTCTGAACAAAATATTTGATCATTTTTTCTGTGACAATGTAATCGGAAATAACGCCCTGTCTGAGAGGTCTTACCGCAACAATGTTCCCCGGTGTCCTTCCAAGCATCAGCCTTGCTTCTTCACCGATTGCTTTTATCATATTGGTATCTCTGTCAAAGGCAACGACTGAAGGTTCTTTCAGTACAACTCCCTTTCCTTTCACATAAACGAGGATACTTGCTGTTCCTAAATCAATTCCTAAATCTATTGACATCACGATTCCCCTTTCACATACTCACCTTATTATAATCAAATCTTTAATAAATAGGAAGTCTTTTTTTCAAGTTCAGGATTTTTTAAGATTTCTGTATCATTTTCTGTCCAGCATCATTTTGATGTATTTTCCTGTATATGAATTCGGGTTTTCTGCCACTTCTTCCGGTGTACCGCACGCAACAACTGTGCCCCCCTTGTCACCGCCTTCCGGTCCGATATCGATAATATAATCTGCTGTCTTGATCACATCCAGATTATGTTCGATCACGATAACCGTATTGCCATCTGCCGCGAGTCTGCGCAGGATTTCCGTCAACTTGTGCACATCTGCAAAATGAAGTCCGGTTGTCGGTTCGTCCAGAATGTACACTGTCTTCCCAGTGCTTCTCCGGCTCAGTTCAGTTGCAAGCTTGATCCGCTGTGCTTCACCGCCGGAAAGGGTTGTAGACGGCTGGCCAAGACGAATATAAGAAAGTCCTACATCGTAAAGAGTCTCCATTTTTCTGCGGATACTCGGAACATTTTCAAAGAAATGAAGCGCCTCTTCTACCGTCATATTCAGAACATCATAAATGCTTTTTCCTTTATATTTTACCTCCAGTGTCTCACGGTTGTAGCGCTTCCCGCCGCATACCTCACACGGCACATATACATCCGGAAGGAAATGCATCTCGATCTTGATGATTCCATCTCCGCTACACGCTTCACAGCGTCCGCCCTTGACGTTAAAGCTGAATCTTCCTTTTTTATAGCCTTTCGCCTTCGCATCCGCGGTTGCCGCAAACAGATCCCGGATCAGGTCGAATACTCCGGTATATGTCGCCGGATTGGATCTTGGCGTCCTTCCGATTGGAGACTGGTCAATGTCGATCACTTTGTCCAGCATTTCCAGTCCTTCAATCCGCTTATGCTTTCCAGGAATCACACGGGCACGGTTTAGCTTTTTCGCCATACTCTTGTAAAGGATTTCATTCACCAGCGAACTCTTACCGGAACCTGATACGCCGGTTACACAGGTCATCACGCCAAGTGGGAACTTCACGTCAATATTTTTCAGGTTGTTCTCTGCTGCACCTACAACTTTGATCCAGCCGGTCGGAACTGCGCGGGTTTCCGGAACCGGGATCTTGATCTTTCCGCTTAAATATGCACCTGTGATCGACCGTTCTACTTTCATGATCTCCTGTGCCGTTCCCTGGGCAACCAGTTCTCCACCGTGTTCTCCGGCTCCCGGTCCGATATCGATTACCTGGTCTGCCGCAAACATGGTATCTTCATCATGCTCAACCACGATCAGTGTATTTCCAAGATCACGGAGATGCTTGAGTGTTGCGAGAAGTTTGTCATTATCTCTCTGGTGCAGACCGATACTTGGCTCATCCAGAATATAAGCCACACCCACAAGACCGGAACCGATCTGCGTCGCAAGCCGGATTCTCTGTGCTTCTCCACCGGAAAGAGTTCCTGTTGCACGGGCAAGTGTCAGATATTCCAGACCCACATCCAAAAGAAACTGCAGGCGCGCTTTGATCTCTTTTAATATCTGTCCGCCGATCATCTGCTGCGTCTTTGACAGTTCCAGACTGCTGATAAACCGCTGAAGCCGTTCAATCGACATTGCTGTTACTTCTGAAATATTTTTATCTCCGACCGTTACCGCAAGTGCGCCCTTTTTCAGTCGCTGTCCGCCACATTCTCGGCAAGGTGTGATCTGCATAAAACTCTCATATTCTGCTTTCATAGTCTCCGATCCCGTTTCACGGTATCTTCGCTCCACATTCCGGATCAGTCCGTCAAATGCAACGTCATAGATCCCTTCCCCGCGTTGTCCTTTATAATAGACCTTGACTTCTTTTCCATTAGTCCCACGAAGTAAAACATCCTGGATTTCTTTCGGATACTGTTCAAACGGCGTATCCAGGTCAAAATGATATTCCTTGCAGAGTGCTTCCAGAATCGCGTGAGTAAAACTGCTCTTATCGGTACAGGACTGCCATCCTGTCACCACGATTGCTCCTTCATTGATGCTGAGTGATTTGTCCGGAATCATCAGATCTTCATCAAACTCCATTTTATATCCGAGTCCGAAACATACCGGGCAGGCACCAAATGGATTGTTAAACGAAAAGCTTCTCGGCTCGATCTCATCAATACTGATTCCGCAGTCCGGGCAGGCAAAATTCTGGCTGAAATTCAGCGGTTCCCCTCCGATCACATCCACAACCAGAAGCCCCTCCGCAAGACTTAATACACTTTCTATGGAATCTGCAAGTCTTTTTTCAATCCCCGGTCTGACAAC
The DNA here is from genome assembly GCF_054660775.1 of Allocoprococcus similis. Classification (NCBI taxonomy): domain Bacteria; kingdom Bacillati; phylum Bacillota; class Clostridia; order Lachnospirales; family Lachnospiraceae; genus Allocoprococcus; species Allocoprococcus similis. The sequence continues at coordinate 10,011 of NZ_BAAHSG010000052.1, read as the reverse complement.
CAGACGGTCTACAACAATCTCAATATTATGTTTTATATTCTTGTCCAATGAGATTTCTTCGGAAAGCTCATACATATTTCCGTCAATCCTTACACGGACATAACCGCTTTTCTTTGCTCCGTCCAGAAGCTTGACATGGGTTCCTTTTCTCCCCCGCACAACCGGTGCCATCAGCTGGATCTTTGTTCCTTCCGGAAGTGCCATGATCTGATCGGTCATCTCATCTGCCGTCTGCTTCTTGATCTCTCTTCCACACTTCGGACAATGCGGAATCCCGATTCTTGCATACAGCAGTCGAAAATAATCGTAAATCTCCGTCACGGTTCCGACTGTGGATCTCGGATTGCGGTTCGTAGACTTCTGGTCGATGGAAATCGCCGGTGAAAGCCCTTCAATACTTTCTACATTCGGCTTCTCCATCTGCCCAAGGAACTGCCTTGCGTAAGAAGACAGAGATTCCATATATCGTCTTTGTCCCTCTGCATAAATTGTATCAAATGCAAGGGATGATTTGCCGGAACCACTGAGACCGGTCAGTACTACCAGTTTGTTTCTCGGAATATCTACATCAAGATTCTTCAGATTGTGCTCGTTCGCACCTCTGATCTTTATCAGTTCTTTCTTTTCTTCAGCCATCTGTTCTTCCTCTTCTATCTCTTCGCTTTACTCCATCTCATTCAAATGCTTTTTCAGCTCGATCAGCTTATCACGCAGCTCTGCTGCCGCCTCGAAATTCAGCTCTGCTGCCGCTTTCTTCATCTGCTTTTCCAGCTTCTTGATCAACTTCTCCAGCTCTGCCGCACTCATGGATTCCGGATCTTTTTCCAGCTTCATCTCTTCTGCTGCAACCTTCTTTGAAATACTGATCAGATCACGCACCGACTTCTTGATCGTCTGTGGCGTGATTCCATGTTCTTCATTGTATTTCATCTGAATCTCACGACGGCGCATCGTCTCATCAATCGCCATCCGCATCGAATCCGTCATGTTATCCGCATACATGATAACATGCCCCTCTGCATTTCTCGCCGCACGGCCAATGGTCTGGATCAGTGAAGTTTCCGAACGCAGAAAACCTTCTTTGTCCGCATCCAGAATCGCTACCAGTGTGATCTCCGGAATATCCAGACCTTCTCGAAGCAGGTTAATTCCAACCAGTACATCAAATACATCCAAACGCATATCCCGGATGATCTCTGTCCTTTCCAGAGTATCAATATCCGAATGTAAATATTTCACACGAATGCCAAGCTCCCGCATATAATCGGTCAGATCTTCCGCCATACGCTTTGTCAGCGTTGTGATCAGTACCTTATTCTTCTTCGCTGTTTCTTTATTTACCTCACTGATCAGATCATCAATCTGTCCTTCGATCGGACGCACTTCTACTTCCGGATCCAGAAGACCTGTCGGTCGGATTACCTGCTCTGCCCGCAGCAGTTCATGAGACTCCTCATACTCTCCCGGTGTCGCCGATACAAACAGTACCTGGTCAATCTTACTTTCAAATTCCCCAAAGCTGAGCGGTCTGTTATCCTTTGCCGACGGCAGACGGAATCCATAATCCACCAGTGTTGTCTTTCTCGACTGATCGCCGTGATACATGGCTCCAATCTGTGGAATCGTCTTATGCGACTCGTCGATCATGATCAGAAAATCATCCGGAAAATAGTCAATCAATGTACATGGCGGCTCCCCTGCTTTCTGCCCGGTCAGATGCCTCGAATAGTTTTCAATTCCGGAACAAAATCCTGTCTCTCGCATCATTTCTATATCAAAATTCGTTCTCTCAGAAATACGCTGTGCTTCCAGAAGCTTATCTTCCCCTTTAAAATAACGAATCTGCTGCTCCAGTTCTTCTTCAATCTCCCCGATGGCACGCTCCATATTCTCCTTGGACACTACATAATGAGATGCCGGGAAAATTGCCACATGCCCGATCACATTCAACACTTCACCGGTCAATGTATCAATCTCTGTTATTCTGTCTATCTCATCACCGAAAAATTCAACTCTGTATGCAATTTTTTCCGAATACGCCGGGAAAATCTCAACCACATCTCCTCGTACCCGGAACGTTCCACGCTTGAAATCCATATCATTGCGGTCATACTGGATCTCAACCAACTTCTTCAGGACTTCATCCCTGTCTTTGATCATGCCCGGTCTAAGTGAAATCACCATCTCCTTGTAATCAATCGGCGAACCCAGTCCGTAAATGCAGGACACACTTGCCACAATGATGACATCATTCCGCTCAGAAAGCGCTGCTGTCGCAGAGTGGCGGAGCTTGTCGATCTCATCGTTGATGGCAGAGTCCTTGGCAATGTAAGTGTCGGATGACGGAACATAAGCTTCCGGCTGGTAGTAGTCGTAGTAGGAGACAAAATATTCCACTGCGTTATTCGGAAAGAACTCTTTGAATTCCCCATACAGCTGCGCTGCCAGTGTTTTATTGTGTGCAATAATTAATGTCGGTTTGTTCATCTGTTGAATAACATTCGCCATGGTAAATGTCTTACCAGATCCAGTAACGCCAAGCAACGTCTGACACTGGTTTCCTTCTTTGAAACCTTCGACCAGCTCTTTAATTGCCTGCGGCTGGTCTCCGGTTGGTTTATATTCTGATACTAATTCAAAATGATCCATATGATTTCTCCTGATTGAATCTAATTTATTTTGGAATGTAGTAATATTATTTCTAGTATTGTTACTTGTCTAGTATATCATTCAATATAAAAAAAGTACAGAACAAAACCGAATGTTTGTTCTGTACTTTTTTATTTTCTAAATTCCATTATTCTTCCAAATTTCTTCAATAATCCAACCAATATTACATGTGATCTGCCTATGAATTTAATCCGTTTCTTATTTAATTAATTTAAAATTATAATCCGGAATCAATAATACACATGTACTCAATACCCATATAAATCCTTTTTCAAAATTTCTGCTGACTTCATTTTGAACATTCAGTATCTCAGATAAATTTATCTGTTCAAATTGCTTTCTAAGCTCATTTTCATTTGCATCTTCCTTTTGAATTCTAGCTGCCTTGCGAATATTATGACATACAATCTCTTGTAAAACTTTTCTCATATACTCCCAATATGTCCGATTCTCACATGTATATCCGATTTTTGTAATCCAATCTTTTAATTGATATTTTAATGTCTTTTTCTTCTTCTCATCTCCTACAATACACAATATTTCTTCCAATTCTTTTTCTAACTCATTCGCAGAAAGCTTCAATATTGCATCACAACATCCATTTCTTTTTTCAACATCACTTACCCGATATCTATCTCCTGCAAGTAAATCATCAATTCTATGTGGCAACTCAACCGCCTTTTCAATAACACTTTCTGCCCTTACTAGGATTTTATACTTGTCTCCCGGCTGCAATGATACCAAAATTTTTCGATTTATATACTCTTCATCTGGTATAGATTTTAAATGCAAATATGATTCAATCATTGGATAATTCAGATACAATTTCCCCATATCAGTCGAATCCGCAAAGCAATGCTGCATTTCTAAAATCTTTTCTTCAGAAAATGCCGGATCATGCCGTTCATAATCAAATACAAGAATAATATTGGTAAAATCATTTCTATAATAGATTGTCTCCGGATGTTCCTTTTTACTGATTACAAACGGTAAATCAACATCCATTTCATCTTTTGCCCAATCATTTCCGTATTCTTTTACAATATCCTCATATAACTTATAAATGTTCGTACCGTAAATCCATACATCATTTATATCAATGTTCATTTCTGGAAAACATTTAAAAATAAGCCAAAATAATTCATCCTTTTCATGTTTTCCTTCTACAACCAGTAAGCTCCGGCTACGCCGCCTTGTCTCTACTGCGTAATTATTCATATTTTTCAAACTCCCCACTGATATACATCTTTTCAAGATTGTGACCTTCTCTCAGCTCCCGTTGAGTCGCATTACAAAGAGCTGTTAATGTTCCCTTTCTTGATAAAATAAACAGGCAATCCGGTCTCATAATTCTATTTGTCATCAAGTTCGTATTATGCGATGTCATAATCATTTGGCATTTTGGATACTTCTGTTTAAAGAAACGAATCACATTTTCTGCCATTTCATAATGGTAAAACGCATCAAATTCATCTAAATAGATCAAAGACGCATCCCATACTTTCGGAACCAGTCTCCGATATAACTCTGCTAATGCCAATGTACCACTTGATGCATTTTCATAAAATGGAACTAATTGTTCATGTGAAAAATACAGTTCTCTTTGTCCGTCTGGTAATTTTTTTAATACCAATTTACATTCAATACCCATTGCATTTAAAAAATCTTCAAAATCCTTCAGATGTTCCGGATTTTCCAGACTCTCATAAAAACCTTGATTCAGTCTTCCAAAGCGATACTGCATCCCATTTCCTACTGTAATCATCATCATTCTTCTAACATAATTCGATAACCGGATAAGAGCTGAATCATTTTTCAAAGCCACATTACTAATCAGCCATCTCAAAAATGGAAGTTTTGGTTCACTGATTTCATCATCTTCTCCAACTTCCAGAGATTGTAAATAGCGCTCTATATTGGCAGTTTCTGCATCAATATAATCTAAATTATCAAAATTGTATTCTTGCAAACCAAAATTACATTTAAAAATGCTTTTTCCATTTACGGATAATTCTTCTTCACGTAATTCCTGATTTGATAATCTCGAATATTTGTAACTTAATTCTGTATCTTCAAATATGAATTCATATTGAAACATTGCTGCATCTTCTTTGGAATCCGCGTTGAGTAAAATTCCATTACTCGCATATCTTGTTCCGCCAAACATTGTTGAACCAATATCAAGAATTGCTCTTCCAAGGTTCGTCTTACCAGTCGCATTACATCCATAAATCAACATTTTGCCGATGATACCATCTGAAAGACAATCTGTATTAAACTGATAGCCTGCAATATTTTCAAAATCTATCGTAATTTCATCTTTAAAATTTTTGTAATTCTTTAACATGAATTTTTTAAGCATATCTTATACCATCCTCTCAAAAAATTATTAACGTATAATTCTATGCTTACAGTATAACCAATTTTCACTCTGTTCGCAACAACATGCCGTAAAAAAATTACGGCATGTTGTGACATGGTTTCAATTTTTTATTTTTCATTTTACTTCTGGTTCTTGTTTTTGTATGAATTCTTGCACACTTGTAAGCAATATCGGAATCAACACCACCATAATCATATGTGATATTATCATTTCTTGCACTGCCCAGTTTCTCGTAATAGATAAAATAGGATAAATATCTCCATATCCCGACGAAAAGAAAGACACAAAACTAAAATAAATATATTTTTCATTATTGGCACTACCCATATTATCTTCATTTAAAGCAATATTTAAATCTGGTTCTATAATGCCTATTTTTCCGTTTTCATTTTGTATCATAATGTCTAACGGACACAATTTTTCTTTATCTTATTCATCATAATTCCCATTTACACTCCACGTTTTTCCATCAATTTTTTTCTCTATTTTCTTTCTATGTAAAGAGACATTTTCACCTTGCATTTCAAGTAAATTCATTTGAAACGCAAAATATACGTTATTATGATATGCCACATACAAATTAGCATATACACTAATTACAACCCCCACTATAATTACATATTCTAAACATACACATATTACAAATTTTTACAGTATATCATTCAGAGTAAAAAAAGTACAGAACAGGCGAATGTTTGTTCTGTACTTTATACGTTTTCTATATTATTTATTCAAAAAACTATTTCTGAATATTTTTCTTTTTTCCCTTTTCCAGCTCTGTATCTGGATTGAAGTCTTCTGATAGATATTTTGAATTTTCTTTAATTGATTTCACCAGTTCTCTGAATGCCGTTATCTTTTCATCCTCGTTCATTTCAGTATTCCTTTTGTTCTTCAAGCTGTTCCAGACAATATTTTTCTGCCAGAATTATAAATTCATCTGCAACTGAAATCTGCCGTTCTGATTCTTCTTTACTTGCAATATAAAAATCATCATAATCGCTGGCATGGCGAATCTCTTCTGCCTGACCGATTTTCCTTCCCATTTCCCTTGGAAACACAGACGTCTTCACATAATCCTTATTGAAGTTTGCCACAGCATCTTTATGTCTTTTATATGCTTTACCGCTGACAGCATGTACTGCATTAATTGCATGAAAGATGGAATAGTACGCTCTGTTATTAGCTCCTTTATAATCTTCAATAAAAAATAATGCTCTTGCTGATTTCAGATCATTTCGGGCTGTTTCCCGACGATATAACACCAGATCCCGCCTAGTACCGATTCCTGATTATGCTGCTCCATACAAAACTACCCCTTCTTTATGGATATTGGAATAAAATGGATAGTTCACAATCCACTTGTTAAAATGTGCTTCACTTTTTGCAATAGGCTTTATGTCCGTGTCATGATCCATATTAAAGTCATAGGTCATGTACGAGAGCTGTTGTGCATATGCCTTTAATTCCAGATCTGATATATCCACCAGGATCATAATGTCTACATCAGAATCCGGGCGGAAGTCCCCCCTTGCATAAGAACCATAAAGGATTATCTGACGTACATGGGAACCATAAATCTTCTTGACCGCTTCCACATACTGTTTAATTAAATCCTGCATAATCTTTGGCATACATCATCACCTCATTTTCTGCTGATAATACTATAAATTTCTTGATTTTATTATAACCAGTTTACCCTCGTTTCTCAATCAATATTTTCCATGTAACAATGTTACTGCTTTCTTCGACGAATTTTGTTCACCGTTATGGTATACATCTTGTTCTATATTTTTACTGAAATCAAAAAAAGCAGAGCCTGCTCCACTCAGACTCTGCCTCTCACTTTTTTCTTTTTATACTGCCGCTATTCTTCTACTTCTCTCTCATAAACGATCTCACCGCCAAGAACTGTCATATCCACTTTCGTGGCCTTAATCTCATCCGGGTCGATCTCATAGATATTCTTCTCGAGAACTACGAAGTCCGCATTTTTTCCCACTTCGATGGTTCCGTTTTCGTCTTCTGTATAGGAAGCGTAAGCTGCGTTTTTTGTAAAAAGCTTCACCGCTTCGTCTACGGATATTTTTTCGGATGGGATCCAGCCTTCCTGTGGCTGACCGCTGATATTTTTGCGGGTAACTGCAAAATAAATATTCTCCATTGCATCAAAGCTTACCACAGGAGCATCCGAGCCGCCGGACGTATGGATTCCCATATCCAGCATACTCTTCCATGCATACACCTTATCCATACGTTGTGCGCCGATGGCAGGTTCCACTGTGTTCATATCCAGATCGATAAATACCGGCTGGATATATGCCAGCAGATCCTGGTCTTTCATCCCCTGCAAAATACGCGGATTGGTGATCTGGCAATGCACGATACCATGTCTGCCCTTTTTGTTATCCTTCCGGTAAGGAGATTTCGCAGCTGCCTCAATGACCATATCCATGGCACGATCGCCTATACAGTGTACCGCCGCCTGCATCTGATGCCGGTCAAAAAAAGCAAACAGATCGTCAAGCTCATCCTGACTGAATGTGATGATCCCGGTATTTTCCGGCGAATCCTCGTAAGGCTCATTCATGGCCGCTGTTCTTGCACCAAGGGAACCATCCTGGATCAGCTTCATCGGTCCAACAGTAAAGTGATCTCCCCTCTGCCCGGTACGATATCCTTCCTCGATAAAAGCCTTCGCATCCTCCGCCCGCTCAAAAAGGCACTGCTCATAATGGCGGATACTCAGCTCTCCTCTGGCATCCAGTGCCTTGTAGGAGGCCATGATCCGACGCCAGTTTTTTCCCGGAAGGGAGGCAAGATCATCGGACTGTACACCTGTAAATCCACATTCATTCAGCTTCTTCGCACTGTATCTGATGTAGCCTTCCACTTCTTCCTGGGATGGTGCTTCCAATACGGAAGAATAAAACTGTACTGCATTCTCCTTCAGAAGTCCGGTATCCAGATCAACCTCCTTCTCAATCTCCGGAAACTCCGGGATTTTTTTCAGAAGCTCCAGACCACAGCTGTTGCACACAGCCACATGCCCGCAGACACGCACCATAATGATGGGGATTTCCGTTGAGAGTGCATCCAGCTCATCCTTATGCGGATAGCGCGGCTTATCAAAATGCTCCTCATTCCAGCCTCTGCAGTAGAGCCAGGTCAGCTTCTGACCTTTACTCTCCTCCAGTCTTTTTTTTGCTGCAGCAAGCATTTCCTCAACACTTGTGCAGTCAAACAGTTTCACAGATCTTTCCACAAATGCATAATGCAACATATGCATATGTGTATCCACAAAACCGGGCAGCATCAGCCTTCCCTTAAGGTCAATCCGTTTTTTGCAGGAAAAAGCTTCCGCTTCTTTATCAGTTCCCACAAAAACGATCCGGCCATTTTCGATTCCCACAGCCTCTGCCACTTTTTCACTGTTATCCAGTGTTCTTATACATCCGTTAAAAAAAATCGTATCCACTGTTTATTTTTCCTCTTTTTCTTTTTTATCCTCGTAGAAAAGTGCCATATCCTTGTCTACTTTTCCGATTCCCATGTAACGCGCCTTATAATCCTTCAGCAGTTTAAAGAAGGTACCACTTAAGATAAATAATGTGGCAACATTTACAAATGTAGGGAATACGGTTGTAAAGTCTGCAATTACCCACAGCTGTGCCGGTGTTCCGTTTCCGTAAAGAGTAAGCACTGTGACCAGAAGACCCCATAATGGCGTTCCAAGGATAAAAACCTTCTCTGCGATCTTCAGAACCTTCTGATTGTTTTTCAGCCAGTGCTTCAGGATCACGCTGTAATAGGTGAACCATCCGGTTGATGTTGTCAGTCCGAAAAGAAAAATACTGATCGCGATCAGTGCTCTCGCAACAGAGCCCATTCCAGACTCAAATGCTGTCAGTGTCAGCTCTGATCCCTGAAGTCCTGAATTCCAGTAGCCTGTGGTGATAACAACAAGACCTGTCATGGAGCAGACTACGATGGTGTCTGCAAATACCTCAAATGCTCCCATCAGTCCCTGTTTTACAGGATGGTCTGTTTTTGCGGAAGCATGGATCATAGGTGAGGTTCCCCAGCCTGCCTCGTTGCTGTATACAGAACGGGCAAATCCAAGACGCATAGCTGTTGCAACACCGGCTCCCATAAATCCGCCGACTGCTGCCTGTGTTGTAAATGCACCCTTGAAGATCAGTCCAAAGGTTTCCGGCAGCTTGTCAAAATTCACTACCAGTATTGCAAGAGATCCTACAATGTAAAGCATGCACATGATCGGTGTCATATAGGAAGAGATCACACCGACTTTCTTTACACCGCCAATGATGATCAGGTAGATCGCTGCCACATACAGAAGTGACGGCACGATGTACGGCAGGTGGAAGGTACTACCGACAGCCTCTGATACTGTATAATTCTGTAAGGTGATGAACCATGTCATAAAAATACAGCCGCCGAACAGTACTGCAAAAAGTTTCCAGAAGGGAAGCTTTTTCTCTCCGCCAAGACCCTTCTGCATGTAGTAGGTCGGGCCTCCCTGGTACTCACCGTTTGGCTGTTTTTCTCTGTAGTACACAGCAAGTGTTACCTCTGCCATCTTGATGACCATAGCAAGAAGCGCCGCGATCCAGAGCCAGAATAATGCACCAGGTCCTCCTGTTGCAATGGCTGTTGCAACACCGGACATGTTGGATACTCCAACAGTACCGCCGATCGCAATAGAAATAGCCTGGAACGGTGTCAGGCTCTTTCCGTCGTCTCCGCCTTCCTGACGGCGTTCTTTACTGAACATATTTTTCACAATGTAACCAAAATGGCGGAACTGGAAGAAACCGGAACGTACTGTCAGATATACGCCTGTAGCGAGAATCGTGATCAGCAGCGGCAGTCCCCAGAGCCAATTGGTCAGATTTTCAAATAATTCAAACATCTTTTCCTCTCCTGTTATGAAGTGA
>NZ_BAAHSG010000051.1:0-14928 GCF_054660775.1 Allocoprococcus similis | reverse complement strand
TCACTTCATATTATCTATCATAGTCCGACCTCTCGAAAACACCACAGATGAATATGAGATCATATCCGGTCACAGACGGGTTATGGCAAGCAGAAAGGCAGGGATCACCGAAATCCCTGCCTTAATTGTTTCCCTTGACCGTGATGCGGCGGCAATCTTGCTTGTGGACAGCAATCTGCACCGTGAGCACATTTTACCGTCTGAAAAAGCCTTTGCTTACAAGATGAAAGCAGAAGCTTTGGCACACCAAGGATGGAGGACTGATTTAACTTCGGGACAACTTGTCCCGAAGTCTGATGATAACCGCACCACCGCACAAATCGGCGCAGATACGGGCGACAGTTATAAAACTGTTCAGCGATATATCCGTCTTACCAACCTTATCCCCGAAATCCTGCAATATGTGGATGAAGGGCGCATTTCCTTTACTCCCGCCGTTGAGCTTTCCTATCTCAATGAGCAGGAGCAGTACGACCTTTTGGAGCAGATGGAACTGAACGATTGCACCCCGTCACTCTCGCAGGCTTGCCGCTTTAAGAAGATAAGCCAAGAGGACGGTTTGACTCCCGAATTGATTGCTGCCATTATGAGCGAAGAAAAAGCCAATCAGCGGGAAATGTTCAAAGTCCCAATGGAGCGTATTCGTCAATATGTCCCTAACGCCAACGCAAAGCAGGTTGAGGATTTTGTTTTGAAGGCTTGTGAGCATTACCGCAAATTCTTAATCCGTCAGCGCAACCGTGATGAAAGGTAAGGTGAGATATATGCAAAAACGAATTTTTGATCCCATTATGTTTTCCCGAAAGGGTGAAGGGCGTATTGATGAAAATATCCCTATCGACCTTTTGGAATACGTTACTCCAAGACCTGCAGAAGCACTTGATAATTCTAATTTCTGCTGTATTCCCACACAGTTAAGTGTTTCCGAAGAAATAAACGGTACGATTTACGATGTAACCGGTGTCTTTACCGGCAAGAAAGATAAGTCGTTGTTTCAGCAGTTCAAGGAACTGATACTTTCCGAGAACTTAGTATAAAACCGCATATTTGTTAAACCACGACTGAGCATTGTATAATGGGTTTGCCCATTATATGATGCTCAGCTTTCGTGAGAAAGGAGTTTATTATGGCAACGAAAGCCGAGAGCAATGAAAAAATTACAGCATTATACTGTCGTTTATCTGTTGAAGATATTAAGGACGACAATGGCAAAAAGAAACGAAATAAGGAAGATGAGTCGAACAGTATCAGCAACCAAAAGCAGATCCTTTCGGACTATGCTAAAAAGCACGGGTACACGAATACGATGTTTTTCGTGGATGACGGCATTTCGGGTACGAGCTTTGACCGTAGCGATTTTAACCGTATGCACCGAATGGTAGAGGAAGGTAAAATCGGGACGATTATCGTTAAAGACCTGTCCCGTTTTGGTCGTGAGCATATTGAAGGTGATCGCCTTGCGGAAATCGTATATCCTACGCTTGGCGTAACCTTTATATCCATTCACGAAAATATCAATACCTCTACGGGCGAAGGAATGGAAATGCTGCCATTCTACAATATATTCAACGAATGGTATGCGGCGCAAACCTCCAAGAAAATCCGTGCGGTATGGCAATCTAAGTCCGATAACGGTGAGCGTGTATCTGCAACGGTAGCCTTCGGTTACAAAAAAGCCGATGACGATTCAAAGCAATGGGTTATTGATGAGCCTGCCGCAAAGGTGGTGCGGTACATCTTTCAGCTTTGTCTTGAAGGGTTGGGTGTCACAAAAATTGCCCGCCGTTTAGAAGCAGAAAAGATTTTAACGCCAACCGCCTATTACAACAGCATTGGAAGAAAAACACGGAACAAGGTCATTGATCCTTATCGTTGGTCTGAAAACAGCGTTGAGCATATTCTTTCCAATATGCAGTACACCGGCTGTACCGTAAATTTCAAATCGAGTACCGTCAGCTTTAAGGTTCACAAAACCGTTTATAATTCTCCTGAAGATTGGGTGATCATACCAAACACGCAGGAAGCCATTATTGATATGGATACTTGGGAACGTGTGCAAGAGATAAAAAAGCACCGCCGCAGAAATACTGCGACGGGCAGAACAAGTATCTTTTCGGGGTTGGTGTATTGTGGAGATTGCGGTTCAAGGTTGTATTTCTGTGCCGCCAAGAGCGTAAAGGAGCATCAGGAGTTTTATCGCTGTTCACAGTATAAAGAAAACAGAGGTAGTTGTTCTATCCATTATATCCGCAACGTGGTACTTGAAAGAATCGTACTGAAACTCATACGGGAAGCGGCGGAATATATTACGGAGTATGAACCGATTTTCCTTTATTTGTACGGAAAACAACATCAGCTTAACAAAGCCAACAATTTCAAAGCCGCAAAGCAAGAACTTGAAAAGAACAAAAAGTGTATTGTGGCACTTGATAAATTGATTGAAGCGGCTTTTGAAAAGAACGTGCTTGGTACTCTAAGGGACGATCTGTTTGAACGAATGACCTCCAATTATGAGCAGGAGCAAAGAGAGCTGATACAAGCGGTAGCCGAATTGGAACAGCGGCTTGCTAATGCAGAGCAGGACAATATCGACCTTCGGGCATTTCTCTCCATTATCCGTAAATGTACCGACTTAAAAGAACTGACACCCGAACTCGTCAATCGGCTTATTACAAAGATTGAAATCTTTGATAGCACCAAAGACGAGAACGGCAAAAAGCACGTTCCTATTAAGGTACACTTTATCGGTGTGGGTATTCTTGAAATTCCCGACACGCAGACAATTATTGCGGCAAAAGAAGAAATCCGCAAGAATCCGCCAAGTGCGGCGTAAAAGAGAAATATGGCGTAGCCTTAATCGGCTACACCGTATCTACATACCCCGACTGTCCTTAGCCACCCCTGGCTAAGCCAAATGAGATTTTCTTATAATCCTTAACAGACATTTCCTTCTCTCTGTCGATTGAAATTTTTATACGAAACTGGTATTCTATAAGAAAAAAATCGATCATTTTCATGGTCGAAGGAGGTTAAGATATGTCCGAAATTTTAGCTTTCTCAGAATCTGCCGATTCTGATCCAAAGCTTTCTACAGAACCAGTTTCCGAATCCGGAGACATCCATACAGCCACTGATGTACCACCACAGGAAGCCCCAGCTCCGGAACCAGACTCCCCTGAAACAACTTCAAAAGATGGATCCGAAGAAATTACTCATGAATCCGCTTCTGAGGCAGAAACCATGTCATCTGAGGAAAAAAAGAATACTTACACGGATTTTTCATCGGGAGATTTCAAATATTCTGACGATTCCGAAAAAGATCCGTTTACCGGAGAAAAGAAAAGTTCCCACCACCGCATTTTCCATACGGCAAAGGAACTGAACTATCTGCGTGAAAAATACATTCTGGAAAAAATTCCGGATGACCAGCTTCTCGAATATCTGAAGCTTGAAGAAAAGCGCCACGAACTCCAGGTACAGGAACGCAACATCCGCGAAAAGCGAATTATGAATGCCTTTATGCTGACAGTGATTCTTGCAGCAATTGTTGCAGTAGTATACAGTCTGCACGAAAATCCTACGGTACTTATCAGTATTCTGTATATTGGTGGAATCCTTGCCGGGATTCATGTCTGGAACAAGAAAAAATAAAATCCCGTATAATGAAATAACCGGACAGATTTCTCACTAATCTGTCCGGTTATTTTATTACATTTTTTTCTTTACTCTGTAGCAAACATCCCTACGTTGGCATTATCCAAATCAGGTTACGGGTCGAAGCTAAACGCTTCCTCTCAGCCTGTTCTTTATGGGCTCCCCTTGTCGTCGATTCTCATTCAATTTTATAACATGCACATAATAACCTCTGCCGGACAAGATGTCAAGCAGAGGTTATTTTCTTCTCTCTTACAACAGATTCCTTTTTTTATACATTCTGGATAAAGTTCTCGATTTCTTCTCTGGTCGGCATAACCCGAAGTGCCCCTTTTCTTGTGGTGATCAGGGATGCTGCCGCATTTGCAAATGTGAGAAGCTCTTTTAAATTCTCTTCGGTCAGCTCTTCCATTCCATGCTCCAGAATATAATTCAGGGAATTGGCACAGAATGTATCACCTGCACCGGTCGTTTCGATCGTATGCTCCTGAACAAAGCCCGGAACTTCTACCCTGAGATTTTTGTAATATGCACGGCTTCCGTCTTTTCCAAGAGTAATGAGAACCAGCGGGATCTGGTATTTCTCGCGGATCAGTCTTGCTCCTTCATCGTAATCTGTTGTTCCAAAAAGGAATTCCACTTCATTATCTGAAATCTTCAGAATATCGCACTTTGAAAGACCGTATTCGATCTCAGCCTTTGCATCATCCAGTGATTTCCAGAGCGGTGGTCGGAGATTCGGATCAAAACTTACGATACATCCTGCTTCTTTTGCCACGTCGATTGCATATCTTGTTGCTTCTCTTACGCCTTCATGGGTAGAGGAAAGTGTTCCAAAGTGAAAAATCTTTGCCGAACGGATCAGCTCTTCATCCACTTCTTCTTTTTTCAGCATCATATCTGCTCCCGGATTCCGGTAAAAAGAAAAGTCTCTGTCACCGTCCGGATAGGTATGTACAAATGCAAGTGTCGTATGTACCTCTTCGTCTATTACCAGGTTCCGTGTATCGATTCCAACTTCTTCAACCGCTCTCTTCAGCTGCTCACCAAACATATCTTTTCCAACTTTTCCGATAAATGCGGTCTTTTTTCCAAGCTTTTCAAGCATGGCAAGTACATTGCACGGTGCACCTCCCGGATTGGCTTCCAGGAGTGGATTCCCCTGTGCGCTCGTTCCATTTTCTGTAAAATCAATCAGCAGTTCGCCTAATGCAGTTACGTCATAGATCTTTTCCATATTCCTCTCCTTATAATCTTCTTGAATCTAAAGATATACATTGTGAGACGAATTACACAAAAGAACCCGTTTAAATTCAGTTGTGCAAACCATTCCGATGAACCTCTTAGGGCGAAAATCGTGTTCAGCAGAGGCTTCCACGATTTTTGAGTTTCATCTCCATTGCACAAAAAATGAATTTAAACGGGTTCTTTTGTGTAATTCGTCCTTCGAGGTTATCGGTAATAGCTTTCGATCTCATAATCTTATAAGCAAATTATACCTTGTTCCCCCGACACTTGCAAGAAGAATGTGTAATCGATATCACATTTTTTACATTTCACTTACACCTAGAGCAGGTTCAGTTTTTTCAGAACGTTGTAGATAGTTCCCTCTTTAAACGGATCGCTTAGATTTCCGATTTTCAGGAGTTCGTGGTAGCCTTTGCTTCCGCCCTGGCGGCAGAGAGCGTAGTAATCTTTCCATGCACTTTCCAGGTCTTCCTGCATTTTGCCGTAGTATTCAAGTGCTCCTACACGGGATACGGCGTAATCAATATAGTAGAACGGGCACATGAAGAGATGCTGTTTCTGCATCCAGAAGCCACCCTGTTCCATGAATTCATTACCGTCATAATCTCTCCATGGAAGATAGATTTCTTCCAGTTCGTGCCATACTTTTCTTCTTTCCATTGCGTCTGTCAGATTTTCAGCGTACACACGATGCTGGAATTCGTCTACACATGCCATGTACGGCATTGCTTCCAGGGAATCCCACAAATATGCTTTTTTCTGTTTCTCTGCATTTTCGCCAAAGAACAGATGCATCCATGGCAATGTGAAATATTCCATTGCCATCGAATGGATCTCGCTGATCTCTGCGGTACTGAATGTCTGCGATAATACCGGAATATTGCGTGACGCTGTGTATGCTTCAAAGGCATGTCCTGCTTCGTGGGTAAGGACATTGACATCTGCATTGGTTCCATTAAAGTTTGCAAAAATGAACGGTGCCTTATATTCTTCCATAAAGTCGCAGTAGCCACCCTGCTGTTTTCCCTGTCTTCCTTCCAGATCAAACAGACGGTATTCCATCATAAAATCAAAGAATTCTCCTGTCTCTTTGGAAAGTTCATGATACATGGTTCTCGCCTTTTCCAGAAGTTCTTCTTCCGTTCCCTCCGGAACTGCATTTCCATCCGGATAGGTAAGACTTTCGTCATAATATTTTAATTCTTCTATGCCAAGTCTTTCTTTCTGTTCCTCATAAAGTTTCTGACAAAGCGGTACGATATGCTCCCGGATCTGCTTACGGAATATTGCTACATCCTCCGGCGTATATTCAAATCTTTCCATCTTCTGATACATCATCTCGGCATATCCATTAAATCCAAGGTTCTTTGCCATCTGCTGACGGATTCCGATCAGCTCCGTATAAAGGGAATCCAGTTCATCCGAAATCGATTTATACAGCTCTGCCCACTTTTCAAAAGCTTCTTTACGGATGCTTCTGTCGGTATCCTCCATCATCTTTAACAGACCATAGAATCCAAGCTGTTCTCCGTGAAAATCTGTAACCGGTGCCGCTGCAACCTGGAAATACTTCTGAACCAGTTTGTTCTCCTGGATCTGCAGATCGGCATTACACGGATCGGTAAGCCGGACTTTGTTCTCTGCCTGTCTGGAATAAACTTCTCCGAACTCTTTTTCAAGCTCTGTTCTGTAAGAAGACTTCAGATAACTTTCATAGAATTTTTTCATTTCTACATCAATCTGTGGCTCGATCTCGAAAATATATTCCATCTCTTTTCGATAGAATTCATCATTGGTATCCTGGCTGTTGCGGATACTTGCCATGACGCGTGTCGTATTAAAGTGGCTGTTTGCATTCAGGATTGTGACAAACGCCTGATGCGCACCTTCAAAATCTGCAGCCTCGTTAAAGTTCTTTGTTTCTTTCCGGATGGTCTGAATATACGCTTCCCCATCTGGACGTACATATTTCATCTCTGAAAATTTTTCCATCATCTTTTCCTTCTTTCCAATCATTTTCCTCTGCCCGTCAGAATCATATTCTTTTCCCCAAAAGCAGTTCTATCCCGATTTTATCACAACTCATCCTGTGATTCCATCACCTTTTCGTACAATGTTACGAAAGAATAAAAAATCTCTTCTGACACAGCCGGATTCTTCAATCCACATCTGTATCAAAAGAGATTCTTATCTTCAGACATACAAAAATCGGAGTGACAGGATTTGAACCTGCGGCCTCTACGTCCCGAACGTAGCGCTCTACCAAACTGAGCCACACTCCGATAATAAATATATTGGATATTCCAAACGGAATATCCAACTTAAATTCTTATTCAATTAAAAACTACGGATAGAGGACTCGAACCTCTACTAACAGAGTCAGAGTCTGCTGTGCTGCCATTACACCAATCCGCATCAATCATCTGTTAATATCTGTCCACCAGAATGAACAAAATATTATAAATTTTAGAAAACCAAATCGGAGTGACAGGATTTGAACCTGCGACCTCTACGTCCCGAACGTAGCGCTCTACCAAACTGAGCCACACTCCGATAACCGTACCGGACATCTTATCTGTCCGGTTAAGTCCTTATTCAATTAAGGAACTACGGATAGAGGACTCGAACCTCTACTAACAGAGTCAGAGTCTGCTGTGCTGCCATTACACCAATCCGCATCATCTGCATGTCCGCTCTGGTTCTCAACAGCGAACAAATTTATTATAGCAAATCTTTACGGAAATGCAAGCACTTTTTTACATTTTTTTAAAGAAAGTCATTTTGTGTACTTTTTCTACTTTTTTCTGACATTTTTCTAATGGAACTCTTTTATCATCTGATCATATTCCAGCCAGTCATATCCCTGCCTTTTGTACAGCTTCCAGGCTCTTTCATTTTCCTTCTCGACCTCCAGACGGAATCTTGTAACTCCTTCTTCTTTGTGTTCTTCCATATATCCGAAATACTCTCTTCCAAGTCCTTTGGAGCGATACTCTTCCAATATATACAATTCCTCCAGCCAGTATACCATTCCGCCCGCCTCCTGTGAAAAGGTCTTGGCGATCAGTCCATATCCTGCGATCTCACCTTCCCATTCCAGGATAAAAAGCTCTGCATAGGTATCGCTCTTCATACACTCTTCAAATGTTTTTTCCAGATATGAATCCGGAACCGGATGATCCACTGCTGGCATCCGGTAAAAATCATGTGCCATTTTTATGTAAAATTCTTTATCTTCCGCTTTTATCTTTCTTATCATTTTCTGGTTCTCCTTTTATTATCCTCACGAAAAGAGGTCACTCCCTGTTCGCTTAGAAAGTGATCTCTTTTCCCATTCTTATACTCTGCATGATATCATGCACTGCTTTCATTTTCAATACCTCCTGCCCGGAGGCGGAATTTTCCGGAAATCTTATGAAAATCGTACAAATGGGTTCTCATATCTGGCAATATTCCCCAGCCTCTCCTCAATCCGTAGAAGCTGATTATATTTCGCCACCCTCTCAGATCTGCACGGTGCACCGGTTTTGATCTGTCCCGTATTGAATCCCACCGCCAGATCTGCAATAAACGGATCTTCCGTCTCTCCGGAACGGTGTGATACGATTGCCTGATAACCGGCTCTTTGCGCCATCTGAATCGCATCTACCGCTTCTGTCAGTGTCCCGATCTGATTGACTTTGATCAGAATTGCATTCGCGATCTCTTTTAAAATTCCGGCGTTTAGCCGTTTTACATTGGTAACAAACAAATCATCTCCTACAAGCTGCATATCCAGTCCCAGCCTTGTTGTCAGAAGCTCCCAGCCTCCCCAGTCTTCCTCATCCAGAGGATCCTCAATGGAAAGAATCGGAAATTCTCCCGCCAGCTCTTCATAATAATCAATCATCTCTTCTGTAGATCTGGCTACCCGGTGTCCATGCATCCGGGCTTCTCCTTCGAATATATACTCTTTTCTCTCTTTATCATACAGTTCACTTGCCGCTGCATCCAGTGCAATCACAATCTGCTCTTTCGGCTTATACCCGGCCTTTTCAATTGCACGCATGATCATCCGGAGTGCTTCTTTTGTATCCGGAAGATTTGGTGCGAATCCTCCCTCATCTCCGACAGCTGTCGGATAATCGTACTGATCCAGGATCGAGCGAAGCATTTTATAAATCTCAGCACACATCTGAAGTCCCTCTTCAAAACACACTGCCCCGACAGGCATGATCATAAACTCCTGAATGTCAATGGAATTATCTGCATGTCTTCCCCCATTTAAAATATTCATCATCGGCACCGGCATCTGTTTTGCATTTACCCCTCCAAGATACTGATACAGCGGGATTTCAAGTGCATTTGCCGCTGCCCTCGCCACAGCAAGTGACACACCCAGGATTGCGTTGGCGCCAAGGTTGATCTTATTATCCGTCCCGTCAAGTTCCAGAAGCATCTGATCGATCTTTGCCTGCTCCAGTACATTCATACCCAGGATTTCCCGGATGATCCGGTCATTTACATGCTCTACCGCATGTCTGACTCCAAGTCCCTGATAACGGTGCTGCCCGTCTCTTAACTCGATCGCTTCATATTTTCCTGTCGATGCCCCGGAAGGAACCATCGCCCTTCCTGTAAAATGACTCCCTGCAAGCACCTCTACTTCTACAGTCGGGTTTCCGCGCGAGTCCAGAATTTCCCGCGCAATAATATCTGTAACCGGTATATATTGTTCCATAATCCATCCTCCTTTTTTGCCTTTTAGTATGTCCTTTCGGGCGCTGAATCATGCACGAAAATCCCCGTATTTTCGTATCATCGTATACATTGCGAAAATGCTCTAAAACGGTTGACTTCATACATTTTCGGCGTTACAATACCAACGGAAATCGGGTGATATTTTTTCAGTATTTCATCTGTTTTCTAAAACTTTATGAATCAATCGGGGAATATAAAATGAGAGAAAAAATCAAAAATTTTATTGCAATGAGCGGAGCAACTCTGCTGATCGCAGTAGGGACTTATTTTTTTAAGTTTCCAAACAACTTCACATTTGGCGGAATCACCGGTCTTGCCGTACTGATTGCCAAAACCGGACTTATTTCTGCTGCCGACTTTTCATTCGTTGCCAACATGTCACTTCTGATTCTTGGCGCATTGATTCTCGGCAAAAAATTCGTTGCAAAGACAGCCTACTGCAGCGTCCTGCTTTCTGTTGCGCTTTCTTTATTTGAACGAATCTTTCCAATGAACCAGCCATTTACCAATCAGCCTATGCTTGAGGTAATGTTTGCGATTGCACTCCCGGCACTCGGTTCTGCAATCCTCTTCAATATCGGATCTTCCAGTGGCGGTACAGATATTATTGCCATGATCCTGAAGAAATTTACAAGTGTTGACATCGGACGTGCACTGGTTTGCTCCGACGTTGCGATCACCGTTGCAGGTTTCTTTATCTTCGACGTAAAAACAGGACTTTATTCCTGTTTCGGACTGATCATCCGTTCCTTCCTTGTAGACAGCTTTATCGAAAGTCTGAACCTCTCCAAATATTTCAACGTTGTCTGCAGTAACCCGGAACCGATCTGTGATTATATCGTCCACTCACTCGGTCGAGGCGCCACAATCTGTGAAGCACACGGAGCCTTTACCGGTGAACAGAAATACATTATTTTCACAGCGCTGAACCGTCAGCAGGCAATCAAACTCCGTAACTTTATCAAGGCAAATGATCCTTCTTCCTTTATTCTGATTTCCAACACCAGCGAGATCATCGGAAAAGGATTCCATAGCATTTAAAAGATTGTTATTTTTAAGACAATTTCTGCACTCTGTATGCTATGCACCTTCCCTCAGATATGCTATAATAATATAAGCAACCAGAATAAAAAGGAGTAATCATATGGAGACACAACTTAATCTGATTCCGGCTTCTGAGCATCCGACTGCGCTGGAATCACAGTGGTTAAATGCGATTAGTCCGGCTGATTTTATCAATAATAATAAGAACTTTGATGTTCTGATGATGAAGTATCGCTGTGCGATCCGCGAGATCCAGACAAAGCTTGAAGTCCTTGATGATGAGTTTTCAGCAGTAAACAAACGCAATCCAATCTCATCTATCAAATCCCGTGTAAAAAGTCCTGCCAGCATCTATGAAAAGCTGCGCAGACGTGACTTGCCATTTACAGAAGAAAGTATTGTCAGGAATTTGGACGATGTCGCCGGAATCCGGGTGATCTGCCCGTTTATCAGTGACATTTATGCAATTGCCAACCTGATCACTTCACAGGATGACATTACCGTTCTTAAAATCAAAGACTACATAAAAACACCAAAGTCAAACGGTTATCGAAGCTATCATATGATCGTTGAGATCCCCGTTTTCTTTACAGAAGGGAAAGCTCCAATGCGCGCCGAAATCCAGATCCGCACGATCGGAATGGATTTTTGGGCAAGTGTAGATCATCAGCTTCGTTACAAAAAAACAATCGGTGCTGACAAAGACATCGAGGCTATCGAAGCTGAACTTTTGAAATGTGCACAAACTGTAAGCGAGACGGACTGCCACATGGAAGAGATCAAAGACATGATCGGCGACTTTGAAAAAATCTAACCGGATAAAATTAAATATTCAAAAAGAGGAAGGTGTTCCATTCATCCGGAACCCTTCCTCTTTTATTTGCACCTGCTTTATCCTCTCTTTGTAAAAAGAATATCGTGATTGATCTGCGTGTAGAATGCTTTCTGCATATCCTGTTCTTCTCTTCCCATCAGCCACATCAGCTTTGTGATCACTGCTTCCAGCGTCATATCATAGGCTTCGATCATATTGAAATCCTGCTTAACTTTTTTCCCGACTTCATAGACCGTCATATTACTTCCCTCATTGGCAACCTGTGTTGTCATTACGACAAATTTGCCCTTACCTGACCATTTTTCCATCTCCTGATAGAATTCCTGAACAAGCGTCTGCGGAATACCACCTACGCCAAAGCTTTCAATTACCAGGCAGTCATAGTGTTCAAACAGATAGGACAGAATATCCGGCTTCATTCCCGGAATCAGCTTTAGTACATATACACTGTCCTTCATATCATAATAAAACTTAACTGCATGGCGGCACGGGATCTCCGGAATATACCGGACCAGGATACCATCCTGAATAACTGCAAGATACGGAAAATTGATACTCGAAAATGCATTATAACTCTTTGCATGCTCTTTCTTTGCACGTGTTCCGACAATTACCTTTCCGTCAAATACAAGGTTGACACCCTGGGAATCATCATCCGCCGCATAAATAAAGCTGTCCAGCAGATTTGTCTTCGCATCTGTCACGTCCATATTGATCGGCTTCTGCGCTCCTGTAATAACAATCGGCTTGGCTGAATTCTGTATCATATAAGAAAGTGCCGCCGCTGTATATGCAAGCGTATCCGTACCGTGGCAGATTACAAACCCATCATAATATGCATAATTGTCTTCCACTGCTTTTACCATCATTTTCCAGTGTTCCGGTGTTACATTCGTGCTGTCAAGATTACACACCTGCTTTGTCTGAACCTCACATACATTTTTTACAGCCGGAATATAAGATAAAATATCCTCCGGTGTCAGTCCCGGTGCCAGTCCATCCTTTGTCTGACGGGATGCGATCGTCCCACCTGTACCTAACATCAAAATCTTCTTCATCTCTGATTGTCCTCTCTTCTACCTCATTATTATCCAAAATTTTTGTCAATCAGACTACAGTATTCTGCAAATGCTTCCGTCTCTGCAAATGCTTCCCGTAATGCTTCTCTGACACCTTTATAATACCATCCGATCGTTGCTTTGTCTTTCATCCGGAATCTGTTCCACAATTCCTCTCCACATACAGGATAATCCCGATCAATATCCCGCATATTCGACAGCTTGTCCGCAAGTCCGATCATCTGAACCTCAATTGGTGCTGTCTTAAGCCTTTCTATGGTTGCACTTTTTCTTTCCATCCAGGTCTTGGATTTATCTTCGCTTTCCTGTGATACGATTCCTGCAACTCTTGCTGAAAACATCGCTTTCAACACATTTGCATCCACACCCTCACAGTCCTCGATCGTATCATGCAGAATCGCTGCACTGATGATCTCCTCATCCTGTGTCATCGTGGATACTATCTTTCCTACTTCCATCGGATGTACAATATACGGTCTGTCGGTCCCCTTCCGATACTGACCTTCATGTACTTTGGTGGCAAAATCAATGGCTTCCTGTACCATGTTTTTCCTCCTCGCATCTGTATGACATTTTTTCAATACTTATCATAACACCAGCGTCTTTAAATCACAAGAAAATCAGTGTATAATATTGTCTGATTATGTAGAAAAAAACAACTGTAAAGTAATACTTATAAATAGCAAAAAGGAGTTTTTATAAATGAACAGAAAACAGATTCTTGTCACCGGCGCTTCCCGTGGAATCGGAAAAGCCTGCGCTATCCACTTTGCAAAAGAAGGATGGCATGTATTTTTAAACTGCCGCAAATCCATCAGTGAGTTGCAGGATACTGCTGATTTTATCACAAAGGAAACCTCCGGTTCCTGCGAAATCCTTCCAGGAGATGTAGGTGTTCCATCCGAAGTCAGACGTATCTTTGACCAGATTGAAATGTCCGGCTCCGGTCTTGACGTACTCATCAACAATGCCGGAATCGCATGGATGGGACTTCTGACGGATATGAGCGTTGAAGAATGGAACCGAATGATTTCCACAAATCTTTCTTCCGCATTTTACTGCTGCCGCGCAGCACTTCCTTACATGATCCATCAGAAAGCCGGTCGTATCATCAATATTTCTTCGATGTGGGGAACTGTCGGTGCTTCCTGTGAAGTCGCTTATTCTGCCGCCAAATCCGGTCTGAACGGTCTTACCCGCGCACTTGCAAAGGAACTTGCTCCAAGCAATATCCAGGTCAATGCGATCGCCTGTGGTGTCATTGATACCGTAATGAACGATCTTCTGGATGCGGAAGAAAAAGCTGCACTCGCAGAAGAAATCCCTGCCGGACGTTTCGGGACACCGGAAGAAGTTGCGCTTCTCGCATGGCAGCTTGCAAATGCCCCTGCCTATCTTACCGGGCAGATATTGGGCATGGACGGAGGATATATCTAACTCCTACTCCCAGATCTTGTCCCACTTCGCATAAAGTGTAATACTGGATGCCGGGTATCTTTCGGATTCCCGGTTTTCCAGAAGCTTTGTCTGCTCCGTATATTTCTCATTCAGCTCATCTTCAAGTGTCCCATACTGCTCCTGTTTTGCAAGCTCTGCCAGTTCTTTTTCCTGCACAACTCCGTCATCAGTCCACGTATACCAGCCTTCAAATCGATATCCTTCTTTCACTGCCGTTGGCATACATCCTTCACTTAACCGGAGGCTCTGCCCATACACAGTATAATCTGCCGCAAATTTTCTTTTGTTCTTTCCTTTATTCTGCCCGGCTTCAAGCTCTTCACCATTTCCCCTTGTTGCAAACAGCCTTCTTCCTCCTGCTGTTGCCGTACCGTAATTCTCGATCTTACCCCCTGCAGCGTCATAATAAATAACCGTATAAGGTGCCCAGACATATGCCGTACCAAACTTTTCTGTCTCTGGTCCTGTCCCGTTTCTGTCAAACCGGAATCCATAATGGTATTCTTTCCCCTCATAAAAATAAGTGAAAAACCCTGGTATTCCTGCCAGGATCCCAACCTCCTGATTTACCGACTTGTGAAAATCAAACCGGATCAGCTCTGCTCCATCCGGTGTCTCTCCATCATCTGCGTAAACCGATATTCCTGCACTATTGCACGCCCAGACAATCACTCCGCCAAGCATCACCGGCAGCAAATACCGACCTATCATCATCCAGATCCTTCCAATACGTCCCATACATGTCCCTCCTCATCCAAAAAGCAATAAATACCCATGTATATTTATATGCAGCCAGAATTTTATATATTCCCTCAAACAGGATCCTCCGATAGCTCCGAGCGAAAAATTGCAAAAAAATAAACTGATCAG
>NZ_BAAHSG010000050.1:0-21270 GCF_054660775.1 Allocoprococcus similis | reverse complement strand
AGGTTTTTCAGTGCCCTCGCCATTTGGAAAAAGGGGATTTTTTATTTTTCCAATCATTTTCGTTTTCCCTTTTTCAAAATTGCATTTCGCAGCAGGGAAGACCTCGGCAACGATGACGAGAGAATTAAAAACCTCGCTCTCCCGAAACATAGCCCCCACCCTTTAGATGATTTTAGGCTGCTGCCCCACTTACTTCTGCTACTGGTACAGAAGCAAGGGAAGCCTTGCGTGTAGGTACTGCTGCCACAATCATTTCCTTGTGGTGTGGGTAGTTCTCAAGAAACCAATCCCTAACTGCTGCATACACTTCTCCATTTTCTGTATAAACACCTTCGAAATGCAGGATAACTCTTTCAAAAATATCAAGATTTTCGTTGTCCATGATAGAGATAAACTTTCTCATGTATCTGTATGTTAAGCCCTTGAATGCGTTTGGCTTGTTCTTTCTGCTGCATTCTCTCACAGAGACTTTCATGTTTGGGTAGTCACTTAAAACTGCTCTTAATCTGTCATTTTCCTCTGTTGCAGGAACTTTTGCATTTTCATAAAATCCTTTAGTAACAACAATTTTGTTTGCGATAAAATCAATAGTAATCTCTCTCATGTTCGTAATCTCCTTTTTATAATTCACACAATTTGTTAAACAGTTCTTCATCTGTTAGTGGCTCAATCTCTGCTGCAACCTCTTCCCATGCTACTGGGGTGCTGTCGTAATAGTGGCAGAGCATTTCTTCCATTGTCTCTCTCATAGACAAATTCCATGCCAGAGACAGTTGCTTTATTTCGTTGGCTACTTCCAATCTCTTTTCTTTGCTCATGGCTATTCTCCCTTCTTATGCAACATCTTCAAGTTCTGCTGCCAATTCATCAAGTTCTTTCTCAAGTTTAAGGTTTTCCAGTTCTTTTTCGTAAGCTTCTTTATAGTTGTTTAAGAACCATTTCTTAATTACTGCGTATTTGCCCTGCTTACCTTCGGCAATCTCACAGACTCTTTCAAAGAGTTTTACATCTGCTTCTCCAATAGTAGAGAGGAATCTTCTCATTTCTTCTACT
This sequence comes from Allocoprococcus similis, assembly GCF_054660775.1. Lineage (NCBI taxonomy): Bacteria > Bacillati > Bacillota > Clostridia > Lachnospirales > Lachnospiraceae > Allocoprococcus > Allocoprococcus similis. The sequence goes on along the minus strand of NZ_BAAHSG010000050.1, from coordinate 20,217 downwards.
GTAAGACCTTTGAAGGACTTCTTATTGTCTTTTTTGGCAATTTCTTTTCTTCTGATTGTGTAATCTGGGAAGTCTTTTCTGATTCTCACTAATTCGTCATAAGCAGCAGAACCAATTACATTTGCTTCTGTCTCGAAAGCCTTTGTGATAATGATTTCCTTTGTTGCGTGATTGAAGTTAATTCTGCTAAGTTTTTTCATGGTATTTGTTCTCCTTTAATTGTAATTTTTTATTAGTTGTATGAAGTTGTTGTTATTTCCTTGCTTCATCTTATGTACTAATTATACTTCGCAAGGTGTGCAAATTCTTGTACTTGGATAAAATCTTTTTAAGTTTTTTTCTTAGGCTGCAATCTTTTCTGAAACTGCTACTTCTACTGATTCAGACTCTTCGAACTCTTCAACACCTGCTGCAATTTCTTCTAATTCTGCTGCAAGTTTGAGGTTTTCCAGTTCTTTTTCGTAGGCTTCTTTGTAGTTATCTAAGAACCATTTCTTAATTACTGCATATTTTCCCTGCTTGTTTTTTGCTATCTCGCAAACCTTGTCAAAAAGTGCCACTTCTTTTTCGCTTCTGGTTGCAAGGAATCTTCTCATTTCTTTTACAGATAATCCCTTGTAAGCCTGTTTAGACTTGTTTACTTCAATTTCTTTTCTTCTGATTGTGTAATCTGGGAAGTCTCTTCTGATTTTGACTAACTCATTGTATTCTGTTGAACCAATCTTGTTTGCTGCCTTTTCAAAAGCCTTAGTGATGATGATTTCCTTTGCTGCGTGATTGAAACTTACTCCATTTGTTTTCATAGTTGTTAAATCTCCTTTTCTCTTGGTTATTTGTTTTGATAAGTTGTGATGAAGTTGTTGTTTTTTGTTCTGTTCCCTTGCTTCATCTTATGTACTAAGTATACTGCTACTGGTGTGCAAGATTTTGTACTTCGATAAAAGTTTTAAAACTTTTTCAAAAAGATTTTCTTATACTTGTACCAAATTAAACCTCTCTGTTTTTGTACCAAAATTGTTGACTTTTAGTGACAAAAATGGTATGATTATAGTATCAAAAAAGAGGTTCGTTTAATTTGGTATTAAAGAGTTGTAAAAGGAGATTTTGAACATGGAATACATTGATTATGGTTATTGCAGAATTTCAACACCAAAGCAGAATATTGATAGACAAGAGAGAAACATCTTAGATGTGTACCCTGCTGCACACATAGTTAAAGAGACTTTTACTGGAACTAAGATAAATGGAAGAAAAGACTGGAACAAGTTATATAAATTAGCAACTCAAGAAGCAGGAACTAAAAATGTGAGAATTGTTTTCGATTCTGTTTCCAGATTTTCAAGAAATGCAGATGAAGGTTGTGAACTGTATGAGGACTTGTTCAACAGAAACATTACTCTTGTTTTCTTGAAAGAGCCACACATCAACACAGAAGTTTACAAGCAAGCTTTACAGAACCAAATCGAAATCAAGTTGAATACTGGCAACAAAGCAACAGATGAGTTTATAAACAATATCATAGAAGCCTTGAACAAGTACACAATAGACTTAGCCAAAGCCCAAATCAGAATAGCCTTTGAGCAGGCAGAGAAGGAAGTTCTGGACTTACATCAGAGAACATCAGAAGGTATCAAAACTGCAAAACTCAATGGAAAACAGATTGGAAGAGTGGCAGGCAAGAAGTACACCACAAAGAAAGAAAAAGAAGCAAAAGAAATCATTCTTAAAAATAGCAAAGATTTCAATGGAACTAACACAGACTCCGAAGTTATAAAAATAGCAGGAATTTCCAGAAACTCCTACTACAAATACAAAGCAGAACTAAAAGAAGCAGCAGAGCAATAAGCCCTGCTGCCTTTATGTGTCACTTCTACTACAAACCGAAAAATTCATTTATTATTTCATTTCAGATTCATAAAGAATGCAGTCAATCAATTTAGATGCAGATTCTTTTTCAAGTGGAAAGACCCTATTGAAATACTTAAAATAAATAAGCAGCGACCAATACACCTCATACCCACCTAATTCATATTCCTCTTCTGTTGGAAAATAAGATAAGCATCCATTTGTATAACCATTTACATAAAAGTATGCATCATTCTTTTTTTTCATGCACTCCAAAGCAAACTCTACCATCAGTTCATAAGGGACACCACACATGCACCATTGCCCAATACTAAAATACTGAATTTCAATTTCATCTTCTTGTTGGGCTACTCCTGCTCTATGCAAGCGATTAACTTCTGTCAACCATTCTGTTCCATCAATGTTACAGTAATGTTTTGCCTCTGTTGCAATTTGTTCTGCTCTTTCCAATGATGGTACATTAGAATGAAGCACTGTGTCGATAGAATACATTTTGGCAGATAAGTTACTCATTACCTCAATATTTTCTATTACATCAACAACTTTTTCATAAATGCTATTCGCCATATCCTCTAAAGCAGTATTCGACCTAATGTATTCAGTTCCTCTTGCGTCTATCGGAGTGTTTGCAGATTTGAAATACTTAGGTGCTATATTCCCAGCCGACCCTTGTATTACCATAACTGGGCAACCAAATTTTCTCTGCAATACATCTCTTATTGCACCGAAGTAATCAGGTGATATTAAATAGTTGTCGCTTTTAAGCACATTACAATGAGCAGTTACTCTTACCAAAAGCAAGTGCATATCATCTTTGCTTTCCTCACTAACCTTTAAGAGCCCCACTCTTTTATCGAGACTTGTATTCCCCTCTCGCCTATTGACACCTATTTCAGCTTCCACATTAGTCCAACCACATAAAACTGGTTGCATAACAGATAACGCTCTTTCTGCAGCCAACTCGATTTTTTTGCAAACCATTTCATAATAATGTGGCATATTATCTGCATCTGGTGCTGAATGACAATGAGAAAAACATAACATAACTTTATCTCTTGATACATTTAAGACTTTACTCACTTTCATTCTCAAACTATCTGCCAAATGTTTTGCAAAACCAATACTATCAATGCAAATCAAGCAACAACGCTCTTCATTCTCCCACACAGATACTTGTGCTATTAATGATTTTAGTACTCCTCGAGACATATCATCTTCGCGATTAAAGCCTATTAACGACATAGGTGTGTCTGGTGTTATATCAATCTCAGCATATCCCAATTTCAACATCTTTATATTCTCCTAAATTCAAATTTGTCTTTATCTGTAATATTGTAAATTTTCACGCTGCGTATGTCAATCTTTTCTACTTTTTAAAATAAACCTATCAATTTCATCAATTCTATTACTCAAATTCTCTGCCATGGAATCCAGTAACATTTTAAACAGAAAAACATTCTTCTGTAATTCGTGTTCATGTCTTAATTCATAAATCTCTTCCAGAGAACCCAATACATAAGAGAGACTCTCCATACCAAACTCTATATCTGATAAGTTCCCCATAATTTCTCTTAATCTATCCATTATTCCACTTCCCCCAATCAAAGTTTGTTTAAGTTACTTTTCAGTTCTTGTACTGCCTGCTCTGACATCGCCAGATAGTATTTGTGGGTTGTGGAACTCTTGCTATGCCCCATTTGCTTCAACAAAATGTGTTCTGGTGTGTTCATAAGTGCCAATTTTGTACCAAAAGTATGACGCAAGTTGTGATACTTAAATTCAACATCTGCAATTTTGAGAATGTGCTGCCTATGATGTCTGATTGCATGTTCTGTCTGGATTTTTCCATTTGGTAAAGTGTTTACAAGTCTTAACGATGATACTGTTCCTCCTGCTGCGTCTATTACCTTAATTTCATTCTGTTCTCTCTGCTTCTGGTACACAACCTCATACTCTTTAATCTGCTCTTGAAGGTTTGTTAAATATTCCTTGAGAGTGTCACAGATAAAAACTTTTCTTCTTGCGTTTGGGGTTTTAAGGGCATTCAGATACACAAGCCCGTCATGTGTTTTCATCTGTCTCTCAATGGAAATGTAACCCTCTTGCAAATTGATTCTATCCCATGTAAGACCATAACATTCTGCAACTCTCAAGCCACAGTATCGACCTATCATGTAAGCAGTTTCTACAGTTTTCCCTTTGAAGTATTCATCTAAGAATTTCAGTTCTTCATCTGTATAAACTTCAATGTCTGTTATGTCTGTTGATTTCTTAGAGGGCATTTTGATTTTTGTATTTTTGTTCACACAGAGTTTGTTGTAATCACCAACAGACAAATAATTTCTGGAATAGGCTTGACCGAAAATCAAATAGAACTGCTTTAAAAACCCTTCCACATAACCATACGCATAACCATTTACACAGTATAACTCTGCAAGAAAGTCCTGCACATCTGCTACTCTGACAGTATCAACATACTTAGAACCGAACCTCTCTAAAATATGATTATTCCAAAGGGCTTCCTGCTTCTTGATAGTTGCGTATGCTTTATCTTTTCTTCCACATTCGCAGTATTCCTCATAAACTTCTCTAATTCGTTTTCTGACAATCTCTTTGCCCTTTGGTGCAGCAGCAGGAGGGACTTCTGCTTGTACTTTCTCTAATGCCTTTTTTCTTGCTCTTGCTGCTTGCTTCTGGGTTTTAAAAGGGTTGCCTTCCTCGTCTTTAGACCTTCTTTGCGTTTTCTGTTCTCCATTGATTTTCACAATGAATCTGTAAGCCCAAAGACCATTTTTTAATTGATAAACTCCTACCTCTTGGGATTCTGCTTTTTTTGATTGTGTGGTTGCCATAATTTTCTTTCTCCTTCTTAGTTGACTATAGTTGACCACACTTGTATAATGTTGTTAGAAGTTGTTGTAGAATTGACTAAAGAATTGACTACTTGAAGGTTAGTTAAAGCCTTTTGTTTATTGGCTTTTAAGTTACCCCTGCACAACCGAACGCAGTGAAGGTTGTGATGAAATGGCTAGAGACGAAGCAAGACACGGAAAAGCATTCGAAGGATTACTCAAACGCTACTTTGGCTAAGCTACAAGCCGAGCAGGGATAAATAGAAGAGCCNNGGCTCTTCTATTTATCCCTATTAGGCGACAGCCTGCAGCGAGAAGTAGCGCAGCGCATTCGAGCTGGCTCGACCTCCTATTTCTGGTTCGCCGGCTCCACAGCCACCGTCTTCCCTTTAATTTTCACATTCTTCATCGCATTCAGTACCTCACGGGCATATTCCCTCGGCACCTCAACAAATGTATATTTATCATACATATCAATCGTTCCGATCAGCTTTCCATCCATTCCGCTTTCCCCGGCGATCGCACCAAGAATATCTCCCGGACGTACTCTCTGCTTCTTGCCAATATTGATGAACAGACGTACCATTCCGTCCTCACCTGCACCGGTATCTCCAAATTCCCAGTCATTTTCCTCTGTATTTTTATTATCCTCTGTCATTCCACAGCAGATTTTCAAAAATGCTGCTGCCATATCCATTGCTGTAAATTCAGAATTATTGACACGTTCTTCGATCGCATTGATCATCATGTCCAGATCTTCCTGCTCGATCACACGCTCCACATCATCCAGAATATTTTCCATCTTAGTATTCGCAACGTCATTCAGTGACGGAACTTTCTGTGCATAGATCTTCGTCTTGCAGTATCTCTGGATCTCTTTCAGTTTGTAAACTTCTTTTCCTGATACGAAAGAAAATGCTCTTCCCTCGCGTCCTGCACGTCCGGTACGCCCGATACGGTGTACATAATATTCATCATCCTGCGGGAGATCATAGTTAAATACTGCTTCCACTTCATCTACATCAATTCCACGGGCCGCCACATCCGTCGCTACCAGGATCTCTGTCTTACCGGTCCGGAAGCCCTGCATCACGCGGTCTCTCTGTTCCTGCTTCATATCCCCGTGAAGTCCTGCTGCAAAATATCCGCGTCCGAGAAGTGCATTTACCAGAAGATCCACCTGCTTCTTCGTATTACAGAATACCACCGAAAGCCTTGGTGAATAAATATCAAGAAGTCTGGAAAGAACTTCCTCTTTCTTCTTCGGCTTTACATCATAATAATACTGCTCAATATTCGGAACAGTCAGTTCCTTTTTTGTAACTTTGATCACTTTTGCGTTATCCTGGAATTTCTTCGTAATCTCCATGATCGGCTTCGGCATGGTGGCTGAAAAAAGCACAATCTGGCGCTCCTCAGGAACACCACTTAATACAAATTCGATATCCTCGCGGAATCCCATGTTCAGCATTTCATCTGCTTCGTCAAGCACAACCGTGTGTACAAAATCCAGCTTCATCGTCTTTCTCCGCATGTGGTCCATCACACGCCCCGGAGTTCCGATGACGATCTGTGTTCCACTCTTTAAGGAACGGATCTGCTTTACGATATCCTGTCCTCCGTAAATCGGCAGGACCTTGATTCCATGCATATATCTGGACAGGTTGCGGATCTCGTCTGCTACCTGGATTGCAAGCTCTCTGGTCGGGCAGAGAACGATCGCCTGCAGCTTTTTCAGCTTCGGGTCTACCTTTTCCAGAATCGGGATCCCGAATGCTGCGGTCTTACCGGTTCCGGTCTGTGCCTGCCCGATCAGATCGATCCCGCTAATCATTGCCGGAATTGCCTTTGCCTGAATCGGCGAAGCCTCCTCAAATCCCATGTATCTTACTGCTTTCTGAATCTCTTCCGAAAGTCCCATTTCTTCAAATCTAACTGTTTCCATCCATTATCCTTTCTATAAATACATTACCAATTACAAATATGACCTTAAACTCCATCATATAAAATCTGCCAGAGCCCATTCTCGCGCCTGCGGCGGTCGCTTGCGACATCTTCCTCATCCGTCGCAATGCACAATAAAAAACTCCTTACTTGGTGACAATACAAGTAAAGAGCATCGTAACATTCGCGTTATATTCTAACAAATAATTTTTAAAAAGTCAATTTTCACTTGCATTTTATGCATAAACGGTATAATATACTCATATACTTAATGTAGTATTGATTACTACATATGATAGTTTTAATTATTCATCTCTAAGGAGGGATTTGTGATGAAAAAGAAACATATTAAAGATCCAGGAAGTGCAATCACACATTTTATCGGCATGCTGATGGCAATTTTCGCCGCATTTCCACTTTTAATAAAAGCAGCCCACGAACCGAGCCGGATTTACCTGATCTCGCTTGCAATCTATGCAGTCAGCCTGATTCTTTTATACGCCGCAAGCACAACCTATCATACCTTTGATCTTTCCGAACGTGTCAACACGATCCTGAAAAAGATCGACCATATGATGATCTTCGTACTGATCGCCGGAAGCTACACACCGATCTGCCTGCTGGTACTGGAACGCAGAACCGGACTTATCATGCTCGCACTTGTATGGGGTATCGCAATCACCGGAATCATTATCAAAGGGTTCTGGGTATTCTGCCCGAAATGGGTATCCTCCGTCCTCTACATTAGTATGGGATGGATCTGTGTCCTCGCATTCAGTCAGATCCTCAACAATCTGACACGTGCAGAATTCGGATGGCTTCTCGCCGGCGGAATCATTTACACGATCGGCGGTGTGATCTATGCACTGAAGCTTCCGATTTTCAACAATAAGCATAAGAATTTTGGCAGCCACGAAATCTTCCACCTCTTCGTGATGGGCGGAAGTGCATGCCACTTTGTTGTAATGTATTCTTTATTGTAAACCCTGCATCCTCGAAAAATCCGGAAATCTCACCCCACTAAAGCTGAGAAAGCAATTTCTTATTACGCACACGCCGACAGGAGAAGTAAATCTGCTTCTCCTGTTTCATGTCCTACTGCCCTGTCTCTTTATAGTTCATCACCAGCCCAAGCTTTGCTCTCCGCGTCATATGCTTGATCGCATACTCCCGCCGCATCGCCTCTTCCTTCGTCTCAAACTGCTCCAGATACACCAGCTCTACCGGTCTCCTGGATCTGGTGTATTTTGCGCCTTTCCCGGCATTATGCGCTTCCAGACGCTTCTCAATATCATTCGTCCACCCGGTATATAATGTTTCATCCTTGCATTTTAAAATATATGTATAATTCATCGCTTCAAAGAGGGACTAAAAAGCCCCTCTTCCTTTCTCCTGCTCTTATTCTTCAGCCAGATAGTCCATCGGATTGACCGGCTGACCATCTTTTAACATCTCGAAATACAGATTGCAGCCTTCCAGACTGTAATACTTGGTCGGGATCTCCAGATATCCGATCACATTTGCCGTTTCCAGATAATCACCGACTTTCACCTGCACTTCTTTGAGCTGTCCATACATGCACTCGTAGCCATTTCCCATATCCAGAGTCACCGTGATTCCCGTCTGCGCAAAGTTGTCAATGGATTTGACTATACCTGGTGCTGCTGCGATCACGTTATCGTTCACCGCACCGGATATGATCATCGCCGGATTATATCGATACTGGTCCAATGTAGAAAAATATACGGTTTTATCCATACTGTAGCTCATCAGCACATTGCCGTCCACCGGCCACAGAAGCTGGCTGTCCTCCCCGAAATTCAGGTTCATTGCCGTTCCTGCGGTCTGCGTGCTGTCCGTCTCCCATGTATCCATCCTGTTCTCTGTACTTCCATCTGCTGCCGTATTTGCAGCCTGGCTGTCCTCTTTTGTCACAGGCTCTTCATCTTCCAGCGCTTTCTTTGCAATACTGCTTGTCTCTTCCGCATTTCTTTTGATTTCTTCCTCTTTCGCCTGCTGTTCTTCCTCGATCTTTGCCTGCTCATCCTTCACATTTGCCCGGTAATTTCTCCATGTATAGGCTCCTGTAAGCACAATAGCAGCGGCAAAGCAGACCGCAAGACCGATCGACGCTCTTTTTCTCCTCTTATTAGAGGACTGCTGCTTTTTATTCATATTTTATCACCTCTGACAATATTTTTGCCAGAAAATGACCAGCTTATTCTCCCTTTTTGTTTTTTTCGATCACAATATCCGTGACCTCTTCCAGACTGACATCAGTGAAAAAATATTGCAGGATTTCTTCACAGGATTTCCCTTCCTCTGCCATCTTCTCTGCCGTGTACTGGCTCATCCCAAGACCGTGCCCGATTCCCTTCGCCGTAACCCTTGTCTGCCCGTCATAATCCTGAAGCGTAAAACATGACGAGGCAAGATGATAGGTTCTCCGGAATTCTTCACCATTTACTGTTTCACTGCCACAACGGACCTCTGTCACATACCCGGCACTGTCTGTTCCTGTCACTTCCATGTCGCTTCCCTGAATCATGGATACGGTCATCTCCTCTTTTGCCTCCACATCTTCGGGACATTCCCTGCTCTGAAGATACGGATACTCTTCCGAACCAAACACTTCATTTCCAGACCTTGTTTTCCCGTTGCTTAGCCGGTGATACGGAGTCAGGATCAGCCTTCCGTCATACAGCAGAACCTGTCCCTTTGTCTCATCCCAGGCAGCTTTCATCTTCTCATAATATTCTCCATAATGATCTGCTCCCCAGTTGCTCTCCATCTGCTGCCTGGTCCAGTATTCCTTCGTCAGGACAGTATTGGTGCCCTCATCCTGGATGCTTTTGTAAATGCTGGTCCGGATCAGCACTGCCTGTGCCTTTAACGTTTCCGCCCCCGCATCTGCCTCAATTTCTTTAGCCAGAATCCCGATCCCATATTCATCCAGCGAAATTTTTCTGTTCTTTTCGTCACTTTTTACGGTCACATACGGGCTCGTCCCATTGTCCTGCGCCAGACCGCTTCTGCCATTCAGCAGAATCGTAACCATATACGGAAGTAATATAAGAATGGCAGCAAAATAGCCTGCCTGTCTGAAGTATTTTCGCATAAATAAAACCTCCCATACCACTGTATGAGAGGTTTTGACTGATTATGCTTCTGGTTTAACTGTAACATAATCCAGTTTCCAGATATTATCAACATATTCCTGAATGGTTCTGTCTGAAGTAAATTTGCCACAGCTTGCTGTATTCAGGAGTGCCATCTTAGCCCAGCGATCCGGATCCTTGTAAGCTTCTTCCACTTTCTTCTGTGCTTCTGCATAAGAACGGAAGTCTTTCAGGATAAAGTATCTGTCCGGTCTGTCTCCACCCTGTGTATTCAGAAGTGAATTATACAGGTCGCGGAACATCTCATGGTCACCATGTGAATAAGTTCCATCCATCAACTGGTCAACGACTCTCTTAATATCCCAGTCATTGAAGTAGATTTCCTGCGGGTTATATCCGCCATTATTCTCATAGTTAATAACTTCGTCAGAACTGAGACCGAAAATAAATGCATTTTCAATTCCAACTTCTTCTACGATCTCTACATTGGCTCCATCCATAGTTCCAAGTGTCGGTGCACCGTTCAGCATGAACTTCATGTTACCTGTTCCGGAAGCTTCTTTGGAAGCGGTAGAAATCTGTTCGCTGACATCTGCTGCCGCGAAGATCCATTCTGCATTGGATACGCGGTAATCTTCGATAAATACGACTTTCAGCTTTCCATTGATACTCAGGTCATTATTTACCACATCTGCTACAGAGTTGATCAGTTTGATGATCTCTTTTGCACGGACATATCCTGCGGAAGCTTTTGCACCAAAGATAAATGTTCTCGGATAGAAGGACATCTCCGGGTGTTCTTTGATCTGGTTGTACAGATACATTACATGCAGAATGTTAAGAAGCTGTCTCTTATATTCATGAAGACGCTTAACCTGTACATCATAAATAGATCTCGGATCGATCTCTACTCCATTGTGTTCCAGAATATATTTTGCAAGACGTTCCTTGTTCTTGTATTTGATATCCATAAATTCTGCTCTTGCCTTCGGATCATCAGCAAGTGGTTTTAATTTTGACATCTGGGACAGATCTGTGATCCAACCGTCTCCGATGTGGTCTGTTACCCAGTCTGCAAGCAGCGGGTTACCATGAAGAAGGAATCTTCTCTGTGTGATACCATTGGTCTTGTTGTTAAATTTCTCCGGCATCATTTCGTAGAAATCTTTTAACTCCTGATGTTTCAGAATCTCTGTATGAAGTCTTGCAACACCATTTACAGAGTATCCCGCGATAATAGCCATGTGAGCCATTCTTACCTGTCCATCCATCAGGATTGCCATCTTACGGACTTTATCTTCATTACCCGGATACATGCGGCGTACCTGTTCTACAAAACGCCGGTCGATTTCCTGTACGATCTGGTACACACGCGGAAGCAGTCTTGAGAACAGGTCGATCGGCCATTTTTCAAGTGCTTCTGACATGATCGTATGGTTGGTGTAAGCAACCGTCTTTGTTGTTACTTCCCATGCTTCATCCCATCCAAGACCTTCCTGGTCAATAAGCAGACGCATAAGCTCTGCAACTGCTACAGTCGGGTGGGTATCGTTCATCTGGATCGTAACTTTTTCATACAGTTTGCGCACATCTTTGTGTTTCTTTTTATATTTATCAAGCATAACCTGAAGACTGGCAGATACAAAGAAGTACTGCTGTTTCAGACGAAGCTCTTTTCCTGCATAGTGATTGTCATTTGGATAAAGAACCTCTACGATCGTTTTTGCAAGGTTTTCCTGCTCGATCGCTTTATGGTATTCCCCGCGGTCAAATGCGTCGAGCTTAAAGTCTGTGATCGCCTGTGCATCCCAGATACGAAGTGTATTCACAACATGGTTTCCGTATCCTACGATCGGCATATCATATGGAATAGCAAGTACGGATTCATAATTTTCCTGAATAAAATTATTCTTTTTGGTCTCTTCATTATACTGTACACGGATCGTACCACCAAAACGGACTTCCTTTGCATACTCGTCACGACGGATTTCAAACGGATTGCCATCTTTGAGCCAGTTATCCGGTACTTCTACCTGATAGCCATCTTTGATCTTCTGTTTGAACATACCGTAGCGGTAACGGATTCCACAGCCGTAAGCTGCGTATCCAAGAGATGCAAGCGAATCCAGGAAGCAAGCTGCAAGACGTCCAAGACCACCATTACCAAGTGCCGCATCCGGTTCCTGATCTTCTACCACATTCAGATCAATGCCCATCTCATCAAGGGCTTCTTTTACTTCTTTATATGCAGTCATGTTGATCAGGTTGTTGCCAAGTGCACGTCCCATAAGAAATTCCATCGACATATAATATACGGTCTTTGGATCTTCTTTTTCGTATGTTTTCTGTGTTGCAAGCCAGTCATCTACGATTGCTTCTTTTACTGCATAAGATACTGCCTGGAAAATCTGCTGCGGAGTTGCTTCTTCAATCTCTTTACGATACAGTGTCCGCACATTTTCTTTCACATCATTTTTAAAAGTTTCTTTTTCAAATCTTTTACTGTACATACTTATATTCCCTTCTCATTTTTGCGCAGCGGCAGGGATTATTCTCCCTGCTTTTCTACGCCCATATTTACAGCTTCGCCGTTGATCTTCCAGTCTTTCACATAGCCTGCAGGTTCAGCTTTTTCAACTGCAACTGCAAGTGTCTCCTGTCCGATCTGCTCTGCATACTCTGCAAATACTTTTTCTGCTTTTTCGCTTCCGTCGTAAGTTACCCTGATCTTGTCCATAACTTCAAATCCGGCTTCCTTACGCATGGTCTGGATCTTACTGATGATCTCACGTACAAATCCTTCTGTCAGAAGTTCTTCTGTCAGGTTTGTATCCAGTACAACGGTGATACCATAGTCGCTCTCAGATACATATCCTTCCATCTGTGCCATATCGATCAGAAGGTCTTCTTTTGCAAGTTCGATTTCCTGACCGTTCGCCTGAAGCTTCAGAACACCTGTCACATTCAGTTCATCCATAGCGGCATTTCCGTCCAGATTATTGAGTTCATTTTTGATTCCACCTAACATTTTACCATATTTTGGTCCAACTGTCTTTAACTGTGGTTTAAATGTATAAGAAGTAAATGCACGAACATCCTCAGTCAGCTCGATTGCCTTTACATTCAGCTCGTCTGCCACGATATCCTGATAGAACTTTGGCAGATCAGAAGCGCCTTTTACGAACATCTTTCCGATCGGCTGACGGTTCTTGATATTGGCTGTATTACGGCATGCACGTCCCATTACAACGATCTTCAGGACTTCGTCCATGTTCTCTTCCAGAGTCTTGTCGATGTAAGCTTCGTTTGCAACCGGATAATCACACAGGTGGATACTTTCCGGAGCGCTTTCATCTACGCTTCTTACCAGGTTCTGGTAGATTTCTTCTGTCATGAACGGGATCATCGGTGCTGCAACCTTTGATACAGTAACAAGTGCTGTATACAGAGTCATATAAGCATTGATCTTATCCTGTTCCATTCCTTTTGCCCAGAAACGTTCACGGCTGCGTCTTACATACCAGTTACTCATATCATCTACGAAATCCTGAAGTGCTCTTGCAGCTTCCGGAATCTGGTAATTTGCAAGATTGTTATCGACTGTCTTGATCAGTGTGTTCAGTTTGGATAGCAGCCATTTATCCATTACAGACAGCTTCTCATATTCGAGTGCATATTTGGTTGCATCGAAATCATCAATATTTGCATACAGTACGAAGAATGCGTAGGTATTCCAGAGTGTTCCCATGAACTTTCTCTGTCCTTCCATAACAGCTTTTCCGTGGAAACGGTTCGGCAGCCATGGTGCACTGTTTACATAGAAATACCAGCGGATTGCATCTGCTCCGTAAGTCTCCAGTGCATCGAACGGATCAACTGCATTTCCTTTGGATTTACTCATCTTCTGACCATTTTCATCCTGCACATGTCCGAGAACGATTACGTTCTGGTATGGTGCTTTGTTGAAGATCAGAGTTGAAATTGCCAGCAGAGAATAGAACCATCCTCTTGTCTGGTCAACGGCTTCGGAAATAAACTGAGCCGGGAACTGCTGTTCAAATAATTCTTTATTTTCAAATGGATAATGGTGCTGTGCAAACGGCATAGATCCGCTGTCGAACCAGCAATCAATTACTTCCGGTACACGGTGCATCTGTTTTCCACACTTCGGACACTTGATGGTTACATCATCGATGTATGGACGGTGAAGCTCGATATTATCCGGGCAGTTGTCTGACATGGATTTCAGTTCTTCAATACTTCCGATGGAGTGCTGGCATCCGCATTCGCATTCCCAGATATTCAGTGGAGTTCCCCAGTAACGGTTACGGCTGATACCCCAGTCCTGAACATTTTCAAGCCAGTCACCGAAACGACCTTTACCGATGCTTTCCGGAATCCAGTTGATGGTATTGTTATTTGCGATCAGGTCATCTTTAACTTCTGTCATCTTGATGAACCATGATTCTCTTGCATAGTAGATCAGTGGAGTATCACATCTCCAGCAGTGTGGATAACTATGTTCAAACTTCGGAGCATCGAAGAGAAGTCCGCGTGCATCCAGATCTTTTAATACTTCCGGATCTGCTTTCTTTACAAAAAGTCCTGCAAATGGAGTGGTCTCACCCATATCACCTTTTTCGTCAACGAGCTGTACGAATGGCAGGTCATATTTACGTCCTACTTTCGCATCGTCTTCACCAAATGCCGGTGCCAGATGAACAACACCAGTACCATCTGTCAGCGTTACATAATCATCACAGGTAACAAAGAATGCTTTCTTTTTCTGTTTTGCTGCGCAGTCATATGCACACTGGTAAAGCGGTTCATATTCTTTGTATTCCAGATCTTTCCCTTTGTAAGTTTCAAGAACTTCGTATGCCGGTTTGTCTTCTTCTGCAAATTTTCCAAGAATGGTGTCGAGCAGAGCACATGCCATGTAATAGGTATATCCGTCTGCGCATTTTACTTTTGCATAATCTTCTTCCGGGTTTACGCAAAGAGCGATATTAGAAGGAAGAGTCCAAGGTGTGGTTGTCCATGCAAGGATGTATGCATCTTCATCTTTGACTTTGAAACGAACGATAGCAGAACGTTCTTTGACATCCTTATATCCCTGTGCAACTTCCTGTGCAGAAAGCGGAGTTCCACAGCGTGGACAGTAAGGAACGATCTTAAATCCTTTGTAAAGGAGTCCCTTATCCCAGATTTTCTTCAGAGCCCACCATTCAGACTCGATAAAGTTGTTATCATAAGTAACATATGGATTTTCCATATCAGCCCAGAAACCTACTGTAGAAGAGAAATCTTCCCACATTCCTTTGTATTTCCAGACACTTTCTTTACATTTATTGATAAATGGTTCTACACCATATTTTTCAATCTGATCTTTTCCGTCAAGACCGAGCAGCTTTTCTACTTCCAGCTCTACCGGCAGTCCATGAGTATCCCATCCTGCCTTACGCGGAACCATGTAGCCCTTCATTGTACGGTATCTCGGGATCATATCTTTGATTACACGGGTAAGAACGTGTCCGATATGCGGTTTTCCATTTGCTGTCGGAGGTCCATCGTAGAAAGTATAAGTTTCTCCTTCTTTACGATTCTCCATACTTTTCTTGAAAATATCTTCTTCATTCCAGAATTTTTCAACTTCTTTTTCTCTGTCTACAAACTTCAGGTCTGTATCCACTTTTTTGTACTTAGCCATGATAAGCTCCTTTCTGAATCAATGACTTTGTATGCATTTTTGGGTATATAGAAAAAATGTGTCCCGGCACGTAGTGCCTTTTATTTCATAGGAAGTTCCTTTGGAATTTCCTATGAAATAAAAAAGACTTTCACCCGTAAAAGGACGAAAGTCTGTACATCGTTAACCACCTGTTACTGCATACCAGCATATGAGTTTCCTGTAACGGGGGAAATAACCGTCAGAACTTACTCGCCAGACTGCTTTCAGTTGCTGCAACTCGGAAGTGATGTTCAGATCTACCCTACTTGCACCGGTCTTCCACCATCCCCGGCTCGCTTTACCTTTCAAATAAACCTTACTGTCTTCGTCAATGTCTTTTGATCTTTTTTCACCATTTCTAGGTTATTATAATAAAGAACCCCTTGCTTCGTCAAGGGGTTCTGCGGTATTTCATGATTCTTTCCTTATATTTAACTGACCAGACGTTAATCTTTGTCAACTTCTCTTCTGCGCTTTCTGTTTGTTTCCACTTTCTTCTTTCTCATATGTTTCAGAACAGCTCTCCATACAATAATCAGTATAAGCACTGCAGCAATCGCA
Source organism: Allocoprococcus similis (assembly GCF_054660775.1). Classification (NCBI taxonomy): domain Bacteria; kingdom Bacillati; phylum Bacillota; class Clostridia; order Lachnospirales; family Lachnospiraceae; genus Allocoprococcus; species Allocoprococcus similis. The sequence goes on along the minus strand of NZ_BAAHSG010000050.1, from coordinate 4,144 downwards.
CAGATTACAAGGATTACCTCTCGTGGTATTGTACTCTGAGCCTGCTTCTGTGTTTCACTGCCTGACTTATCGCCAGGCACCTGTGTTTCATTTTCTGTGTTATCCTTCTGCAGATATTCATCACTCAACGTCACAGCTGCTTTTCCGACCGGGTTGCCCTGATAAGTATAAGTTACTGTTCCGGTGCTGCTGTTCGTATCATCCTGTGTAATCTCGTAATCCAGGTTCTCGAAATTCACATTTTCCGGGAGTACAACATATGCATCCGGATCGATCTCTTTAAAATCACCAGAATCCTCATAATCAGCGATCGTATATTTTGCAAAATTATTAAATCCATAATCGAGCAGATTGATGGAATCCGGATATACATTCTTGCCATGGGTTTTAAGTACAACACTGATCAGCTCCAGATTGTCATCTGTCGCACAGGATACCAGTGTATTCAGTGCCTCATCTGTATACCCGGTCTTTCCGGCGATCGTCTTCGGATAATAATAATCACTCCAGTCGTAGAACATCAGATCTCCCTGCTGGAAAGTTCTCGCCTGATCCACCAGATTCGTTGCGCCGATCGTATACTGCAATGTCTGTGCAATGGTCTTAAATTCTTCGTGATTTTCAAGCAGTTCCTGCGTGATCAACGCCATATCCCGTGCAGTTGTATAATGATTCTGCGCATTCAGTCCATTCGGATTTTCAAAATCAGAATTTACCGCGCCAAGTTCTTTTGCACGTTCATTCATCTTCGCGATAAATCCGTCATATCCAAGTCCTCCAACATTTTCAGCGATCGCATAGGCAACTTCATTTGCCGATGCCATCAGAAGTGCATGGAGCGCGTCATTTAAAGAAATTTCCTCCCCTGCGATCATTCCGATATAAGCATCGCCTTCCGTCACACAGTCTACACTGTTCTGTGTGATGGTGATCTTGTCATCCAGATTTCCATTTTCCAGAGCAATCAGTGCCGTCAGAATTTTCGTGATACTTGCCGGATAAGCTTTCCCATCAATATTTTTGGCATAAAGGATCGCGCCACTTTTTGCTTCCATAACGATTGCAGCTTCTCCGTACGTTGCCGGTCCTTCCGGCCAGTTCTCCAGTTCATTGCTTGCAATCTTCATATCATGCGCCTGCTGTGTCACTTCCTCAATTTTCTGCTTCTGCAGGGCTTCAATTTCTTCTTCCTTTTTACCGGAAGTCTCTTCCTCTGTCAGATTATAGTTGCTGACCGTTGTATCGATCGGCTCATTTGCCGACGTATCTTCTGCAAATGCATTCATTCCAAGGCTTCCAACCATCATTGCCACCAATGATGCACTTAAAACTTTCTTCCATCTCCTCACGGATCTTCTCCTCCAAATTCTTTCCTCTTATCCAATAAATCCCCGATATCTGTTCAGACACGCGTATATATCCTGCTTCCGGATTTGTGCCATCGATACAGAAAGATAGCTTCCCCCACAAAGGGATGCCAGTCCCTGTTTCTGAATCTGATCCCAGAGTTTTTCTACACAGATATCCACATCCTGCTCTTTCCGTTCCATTTCTTCCAACAGATTCTTCAGACAGTATGCTAGTGCGGTTGTCTGCTCTGAATCCAGTATCTGCTCCACATATTTCAGATCCACATTTTCTCTTCCTATAGAAAAGGAATCTTTTCCAAACTGTTTTATTTTAACCTGGTCTCTTTTCTTTTCCATTTTTCCGGCTCTTAAATTTCTGTGCTTTTTCTTATCAAATAACACTGCTACATCAACCGGAACCTTCTTTTCATCAGTCTCACATTTACCGACAATCACTTTTTTTACTTTATCTGTGATATCGTATGTCCGGTAATTATCCATCTGCAGCACATGATCGGCAATATAAAAATAAGATCCTGAGCTTCCGGCTACCAGAATAATGGAAATTCCCTGCTTCTCATATAAATTTCTCGCCTGAAGCGTGAATGGAGTGATCGGCTCCTGTTCACCGGATACCACTGCCTGCATCAGTTCATCCCGAACCATGAAGTTCGTCGCACAGGTGTCTTCATCGATCAGAAGACATTTTGCACCTGACTGTACCGCTTCAACTACATTCGCAGCCTGTGAAGTCGAGCCGCTGGCATCCTCTGTAGAAAAGTTCACCGTATCCTTCTTATTCGGCAGATCATTGATAAATGGTGAAATATTGATATGGGACACACTTCTTCCATCTTCAGCACGGATCTTCATTGCGGTATCAGAAGTAATCGCATATTCTCTTCCATCACCGGCAATATGATTGTAAATGCCTTGTTCCAATGCCTTCAGAAGCGTGGATTTTCCATGGTATCCACCGCCTACGATCAGAGTAATTCCCTCCGGGATTCCCATTCCTTTTAATTTTCCCCTGTACGGAAGATCCAGTTCTATCTCCATACTCTCCGGTGCTTCAAAAGCGATCGCGCCCTTCATGGGCTTCTGTGATACCCCGCTCTCTCTTGGTAATACCGAACCATTTGCCACGAATGCGATTAGTCCCCGTTTTGTCAGTTCTCTTCTAATATAATACTGATCTTCCGCCAATTCTATACACTTTTTCACGTCCTGCTTGTTCAGGTTCTGATAATATAAGGATCTGTCCACAGCTTCCGGAAGATATTCAAACAAAATCTTCTTCAGTTCAAATGCATTGATCGTCCGTCCATTTGCTGGAAATCCCACTTCAAAACGTACCAGAAGGTCTCCATTCTGAATCTCAAATGCAGTTCTCTCCAGAACTTCCTGTCCGCAGCGGCTGATTCCGATCAGTCCACTTTTTCCCGAACCTTTTGCCTGAAACATAAATTTGGAAACAGCTTTTCCAAACTGTCTGGTAAGATAGTCCTGTAGTGCAATTCTTCTATGATCACTGGTATAATACTCTTCAGGAAATCCAGCCTGTGCTTTCTTCACCTGGATACTCAGCTTTGACGGAGAAGCAAACGGATCTCCCTGAACATGATCGATATTAAGCTGATATCCCTGGAATTGATAGCTCCCTCTCAAATCTTTGTAAGCCGGATAACTTCTTCGGTTGATACTCATCAAATTCTTTTCTAATTCTGCTGCTGATTTCATATCCCGCTCCCCTTTTTTATTAAATTTTATAAGTTTTTTCGTTTCACGGGAAGCACTTTCAATATTTCCTACGAAACGAAAAAAGATGTAAACCCTCTTTTATACAGGATTTACATCTTCTAAGTCATGAAGCATCGGGGATTCGAACCCCGGACAACTTGATTAAAAGTCAAGTGCTCTACCACCTGAGCTAATGCTCCATCTGTTATACAGCTTGTCTTCTCTCGAAGACAGTGCCCAGAACCGGAATCGAACCAGTGACACGAGGATTTTCAGTCCTCTGCTCTACCGACTGAGCTATCTGGGCATACACACTAATGTGTGAGTTGCGGGAGCAGGATTTGAACCTACGACCTTCGGGTTATGAGCCCGACGAGCTACCAGACTGCTCCATCCCGCGATGATATCTCATTATAGCACATCTTTTTTAAATATGCAATGGGCGGAGGTGGATTCGAACCACCGAAGCAAATTGCAGCAGATTTACAGTCTGTCCCCTTTGGCCACTCGGGAATCCACCCATATGAAGTTTTACTGTCTCCCAACAGACATCATTCAGATTAACTGTCTGATGCAAGCCGATGATCGGACTCGAACCGATAACCTGCTGATTACAAATCAGCTGCTCTGCCAATTGAGCCACATCGGCATATCAATGGGACCAATAGGGCTCGAACCTATGACCCTCTGCTTGTAAGGCAGATGCTCTCCCAGCTGAGCTATGATCCCATGATAATTTAATTAAGCAATCAGCAACAAGTACTTTTTGCAAGCGACCCGAATGGGACTCGAACCCACGACCTCCGCCGTGACAGGGCGGCGCTCTAACCAACTGAGCCATCGGGCCATACCTAAAGGTATCTCATGTACCTTCAAAACCACATACAAACTTAAATCTTTACTCCATCCATTTTCTTACCCTGTCCTACCTTCTTGGTTATGCCCTCGACCGATTAGTAACAGTCAGCTCCATGCATTACTGCACTTCCACCTCTGCCCTATCTACCTTGTCGTCTTCAAGGGGTCTTACTACTTTCGTAGGGATATCTCATCTT
>NZ_BAAHSG010000049.1:0-12577 GCF_054660775.1 Allocoprococcus similis | reverse complement strand
TTTTAAGCTTTTCACATTCTGCCGTTTCATATGCAGGACATACATCTATACAACGCATATTTTGCTTTTTACAGATTTTACACATAGTTCCGCATTGCTCATCACAGAGACAGGTCATTTTACATTTTTTTCGATGAATGCAGGGAGGATTGGTATAACCCGGATCCGGACGCTCTTTGACACGTGCATGAAGACGTACTTCCTTAGATATTGTTGAGGAATCTTTGCCTATGATTCTTCCAATTTCAGCAAAGCTTTTATTCTCAGTAAGAGCTTTTTCGATCTCAACACGCTGCTCAAATGTTAAATGTTTCCGATTGCCTTTATTATTCATATTTATCTCCAATCTGCACAGGCAGGCAATCAGTTGCAAGTACAGTATACATAGCAATGGTTATCAACGACAATATATATGTGCAGAAGTAATTTCTATAAGACTAGAATTTACTCTTGCCAACTGGAAGTTAAAAATACATTTAAGTAGTATAACATGAGGAGTAAAAACGCGCAACGGAAAATCGAACATATTTTCGATTTCTTATATGCCGATTACGGCATTAATATCAAAGGCAGGAAGATTATTATATGATTTTTAAGGTGCAAACATGCACAATCTTGCGCTTTCATCTCGGTAATTGAATTGCCGAGGATTCCCGCTTATTGTCCTAAAACTACAAAAGGAACAACCGCCCACAAGGGGTTGACCTCGTTAAAATGGTTATAGAATTACCACCCTAACTCGCCAAAGTTCCGGGGCGGTTTTTCTATGCTTTAAAACATTATCTGATAAACGTCAAAACGAATGTCAGTAATGCAAGCTTGTATAAATTCTTTTTGTATATTATTACATACTTTTCCTTACACTTCCGTAAGCTCCCCGGTTTCCGAATCCATAATGAATCCCTTGATCTCAATATCCTTCGGCATCAGCGGATGGGTCTTCAGTGTATGCACAGTCTCTTCTACCGACTTCTCCACAGATTCAAATCCACCCAGCCATTTTTCCAGATCAATTCCACTGTGTCTCACGATATCGATATGTTCTTTGTCGATTCCGCGCTCTACCAGTTCTTCTAACAGCTCACTTCCATCCATTCCCTGTACACCGCAGTCAGTATGTCCGATGACCATAACCTGCTCCACGCCAAGCTCCAGGATAGCAACCAGAAGGCTTCTGACCACACTTCCGTATGGATGAGTAATGACTCCGCCTGCATTCTTGATGATCTTCGCATCTCCGTTTTTCAGTCCCAGCGCTGCCGGAAGAAGCTCTGTCAGACGGGTATCCATACAGGTCAGCACGGCAAGTTTCTTGTTCGGGTACTTGCTGGTCAGGTATGGCTCATAACCTTTATTTTCCACGAATTTCTTATTATACTCTACAATCTGTTCTATCATCCTGTGTAACCTCCCATTTGATTTTCACAACGATATTTCATAAAACAGATTATAGACTTTTTTTCTCAGAAAGAGCAAGGATTCTTAATGAATTTTAATGATGTTCTTTTTTCCAGTACCGGAAAAATGCATCCTCCTGCTCCGAACGGATTCCATACTTTCTTCTCGCAATGTAGAATTTGGAATTCCACCCTGAAGACTTCACCGGAATCGTCACCACATTGTGCAGCCGCACGATATCCATATACGGCAATACGGAAATCCCGAATCCATTCTCCACAAGTCCTGTGATAACTTCAATCTCTTCCGCAGCACACACCGGTTTTACCTTAATTCCTTCTTCTGCAAAAATCTGCTCCTGCAGAGTACGGAAACCGCTGGTCTTGGAAAACATGATCTGTGGGTATCCGGCTGTCTCTTTCAGACTGATCCGTTCTCTATTTTCAAGCGGATGCCCCTTCGGAACCACTACCGCGATATACGAATCCCGAATCGGATAATATTCGATTTCATCCGATTTCAGAAGATCCGAACAGAAGCCGATATCATATTTTCCATCCAAAAGTCCTTCTGCGATCTCCGGTGTCATCCGGTTGTAAATGATAAACGGAAATGTTGCCCCAAACTCTTTCAGCATATGTGGAATCGTCCCCGGTGCCAGAGGATACACACTGCCGATCCGCACCGTTTTCTCCTCCGTCCGAAGTCCTGCCGCCCGCTCTTCCAGACGAAGATACGCTCCCAGAATTTCATCCACATCCTTCATCAGTTCTTTGCCGTAGCGGCTGAGGCTCACATTCCGCCCTTCCTTCTGAAAAAGCGGAACCCCATACTCTTCTTCTAACGATTTGATTGCATGGCTGAGCCCCGGCTGTGAAATATTCAGCGCCTTTGCCGCCTTTCCGTAATGCTGGATTTTTGCCAGCTCTGAAAAATATTTTAAATATTCAATATTCATTTTTATCCTCTAATTTTCTACTTCAAAACATAATGCCAGAAATGTTTTTTTCACTGGATTACTCTGTATCTATACAATTTCTACAATCCAATCCACAAACACCTTATTTTTCAAAAGCAATTCTTTACTTTTTATCATCTTACCACATTCCATTCAGTTTTAGAATCATTTCATTCGAAATAATCATTTGTTTTTATCAGTTTTATTCATTATAATGAGAGACAGCTTAAATATAAAATTTTTGTAAATTATTATCTATCAGGAAAGAAGGATTTTTAACCTATGAATAAGAAAAAATTTCATCTTGCCGGAGAAGTCGCTCTACTCATTGTCCTGCTGATCAATTCACTCGGCGTGGATCTGATGTCAAAAAGCGGATTCGGGATCTCAACAATCTCCTCTGTACCGCTTGTATTTAACATCGCCTTCCCGGTATTCAGTTTCGGAACATGGAATTATATTTTCCAGACACTGCTTGTCATTACACTGATGATCCTCAAGCGTTCATTCTGCCCCGGCTACCTTTTCTCTTTCGTAGTCGGGATCGGATTCGGAAAAATGATCGACGTACACAACGCATGGATCCAGGCTCTGCCGAACTCCCTGCCTCTTCACACGATTTATTTTCTGGCAGGATTCTTACTGATGTGCTTCGGCATCTGCCTTGCCAACAACTGTATGCTGCCGATCATTCCAACGGATATCTTTCCGCGTGACTTATCAGGGATTGTAAAGAAAAATTACAAAGTCATCAAGACAACCTTTGATCTCAGCTGTCTGACAACCACCGTGATCCTCTCCCTTGCAATCCTCCATGGATTCTATGGAATCGGAATCGGCACTGTCTTCTGTGCATTTCTGACCGGGAAAACAGTATCTGTCATCCAGAAGTTCATCGGAAGCCATGTGGAATTTTACCGTGCAACCGGGAAAAAGAAAATTACTCTTGAAAAGAATATGAGACATGCATAAAAAGAGTTCAGTTTTGATCCATTCCTGTCAGACAGGGCGTATCAAAACTGAACTCTACTTTTTTATTCTACTTTCCATTCTGTCTGATCAAATATGTGAAGATGAAATGCTTCTGAAATATAGCCTAATAATTCACAGCCTGCAATACAGTTCCCTTTTTCATCTAATGACGGTCCATAAATTCCAATGCCCATTTTCTTTTGCGCTACACTAAGCAGACCTCCACCAACTCCACTCTTTGTAGGAATCCCTGTCTTTAACGCAAATTCGCCGGATCCGTCATACATCCCGCAAGTAAGCATGATCGTCTGTACCATCCTGACGGTCTGTGATGAGATCAGACGTTTTCCGGTAGACAACTGTATTCCATCATTTGCAAGAAGCAGCCCAAATGTCGCAAGATTTCTTGCCGTAACAGACATTGCACACATCTGTGTATAAAATGTGACACTCTCTTCCACATCATTGTCAATAATCTGCTTGCTTTTCAAAAGGTATGCAATTGCTTTACTTGCAACCGTGATCGCCCCCGAATTTATCATCGGATTAAACGGCCGGTTACTCCTGTTATCCAGCTCCACCAGTGAATTAAATGCTTCTCCCGATGGTTCCACTCCTACATGATCAAACACGAATCCTGCTCCAAACGTTTCCAGCGCCAGACATAATGCCATAACCTTGGCAATCGACTGAATCGTAAATCTGTCTTCTGTATTTCCAACTTCAAACCGGTCACCATCAATGGTATAAAGACAGATCCCAAGCTTATTTTTATCTTTCTTAGCCAGTTCCGGAATATACGCTGCTACTTTCCCATACCGGGTTACACCTTTACCTATACGAAGGGCATTATCCAGTATTGTCATAACCTCTCCTGCTTTCATTTTCTTCTCCTTCTTCTTTTATTTTCCCCGATTTAAGTACCATGACCTATCATTACCATACCTTATTTTCATCATTTCGACAACTACTCTTTTTTGATTCTGTAACCAGTCTTCTTTTCCCAACTTCTCCTGTTACATTGACAAACCTTTTTCCTATCCCGTATACTAGAAACAGATTATATCCTGCAAGGAGGCTTAACTATTATGATTATTAAAAACGGACTTGTTATCGATCCTGCTTCCGGTTTTTCCGAAAAAATGGATCTTTTGATCGAAGATGGCATCATCAAAGAAATGGCAACTCAGATTACAAAAGAAGGAGAGGATGTTCTTGACGCCACCGGATTTGTCGTTGCACCGGGACTTATCGACACGCATGTCCATTTCCGTGATCCCGGATTCACTTATAAAGAAACGATCCACACCGGCGCGCTTGCCTCTGCAAAAGGCGGTTTTACTTCTGTCATCTGCATGGCAAATACTTCCCCGACGGTAGATTCTGTTCCGGTTCTCAGAGACAACCTGGAGCGTGCTTCCAAAGAAAAGATCCGTATCTTTCAGGCTGCATCCATTTCCTGCAATCTGAAAGGCCAGGAAGAAACCGATATGGATGCATTAAAAGAAGCCGGTGCATGCGGATTTACCGATGACGGAATCCCGCTTATGAACGCCGAATTTTGCTATCACGCAATGGAAAAAGCGGCAAAGCTTAACGTACCGGTCAGCCTTCACGAAGAAGATCCTTCCTTCATCCGCAACAACGGAATCAGTCATGGAAAAGTATCAGATGCCCTCGGCATCTACGGTTCTCCTTCGATTGCTGAAGAATCTCTGGTTGCAAGAGACTGCCTGCTGGCACTCAAATCCGGTGCCGATGTTGTGATCCAGCATATCAGCTCCGGCATCTCCGTTGATCTGGTCCGTACTTATAAAAAAATGGGCGCAAAGCTTCACGCTGAAGCCACACCGCATCATTTTACACTGACGGAAGATGCCGTTCTTAAGCACGGCACCCTTGCCAAAATGAACCCGCCGCTTCGTACCGAACAGGATCGCCAGGCGATCATCCGGGGACTTGCAGACGGAACCATCGATCTCATTGCTACCGACCATGCACCACACAGTAAAGAAGAAAAAGAAAAGCCGATCACCGAAGCACCAAGTGGAATCATTGGTCTGGAAACCTCTCTTGCGCTCGGTATCACCAGCCTTGTAAGACCCGGACATTTATCCCTCCTCCAGCTTTTGGAAAAGATGACCATCAATCCGGCAAAACTTTATCATCTTCCTTACGGACAGATTGCTGCAGGAAAGGCAGCCGACCTTGTGATCTTCGATGAAAATGAATACTGGACTCCGACTGAATATGCATCCCTTTCATCCAACTCACCATTTACCGGAACTCCTTTGTATGGCAAAGTGAAATATACAATCTGTAATGGAAAAATCGTTTATCATGATTAAAAAAATCCACGGACTTTGAATCTTCTAAAGTCCGTGGATTTTTCCATCTTCTTATTTTTCTTCCAACATAAAGTATTTCATACTGGTTCCGCTTTCCGCGACATCCGCAAGGTTGATACAGCTGTTTCCCATACGGTCGATCAGATGCAGGATATTGGTAAACGGTGCGGTAAGGCTCGCCTTACATTTTCTTTTATTGACACGCTCAATATGCGCTTTCCGCATCTTGATATCCAGATCCAGAAGCTTATCCTTTCGCTTCATCATCTTGCCTGGTTCGATACCATCATCTCCCTGCAGTGCCTTCAGAGAATCACAGAACATCTTATTCAGAACCTTCAGACTCTTCTGCAGCTCATCCATCGCTTCCGGTGTATATTTATACTTTCGGTCTGATCTTTCCAGCATACATTCTGCCATTTCCACACTTAAGGTTCCCATACGTTCCACATCGCTGAGCACACACATGAGGCTCGCCGTCTGCGCTGCCTGCTGCTCAGTCAATGAACCGGAAGAAAACAAAGCTGCAAGATATTCGGTAATACATTTTCCAAGGCGTTCAACCTGTTCTCCATTTTCTTTCAGACCGTCAATGGATTTCACTTCTTCATTTTTCACAAGCTCAATCGTTTTCTTCAAAATATCTCTTACTTGGTCACTCATACGGAAAATCTCTTTTGCCACAAGCTGCAGCGCTGCTGCCGGCTGACTGATGATATTTTCATCCAGATAAATCGGGCTGCCTGGATCTTCAACACCTTTTTTGCCATCCGGGATCAGTGTCATGACAATCCTCACCATCAGTTTAATCAGGCATACCCAGATCAGTGTCATTGTGATGTTAAATACAGTATGTGCATTTGCAATCTGTCTGGAAATCACTTCAATCTCCGGTCCTTTCGGCGAAATGCTCTGGATCAGTGCCGCAAATGGTTTTACGAACCAGATAAACAAAAAGCAGCCGGAAATATTAAAAATACAATGCGCCACAGCGGTTCTCTTCGCATCTTTTGACTGTCCGATACTGGCAAGGAGTGCTGTGATCGTTGTCCCGATATTATCACCTAAAAGAATCGGGATTGCTCCTGCAAGCCCAAGTATACTCGTAACCCCGTCCGCTCCCGGCTGGGAAGCGAAGTTCTGCAGTACCGCAATGGTCGCACTACTGCTCTGTACGACCAGCGTCATAAGTGTACCAACTGCCACACCAAGTACCGGAATATGTGCAACCCGTCCGATCAGGTCTGTGAATACCGGACTGGATGCCAATGGTTTCATGACATCTCCCATTGTTTCAATTCCAAGGAACAAAAGACCAAAGGCAAAAATCGTCTGACCGATACTTTTTACTTTCTCTGATTTTGTTACAAATGAAATCAGGAATCCTATAAAAATAATCACATAAATATAGTCACTGATCTTAAACGCAATAATCTGTGCTGTCATGGTGGTACCAATATTTGCACCAAAAATGATGGAAATCGCCTGTGGCAGGTTCATCAGTCCCGCACTTACAAAACCGATCGCCATAACTGTCGTCGCACTGCTGCTCTGGAGTACCGCAGTTGTGAGCGCACCGGCAAGCACTCCCAGAAGCGGATTCTTCGTCAGAAGTGCAAGAATGCTTTTCATCTTATCGCCCGCCGCCTTTTGCAGACATTCACTCATCATGTTCATTCCATAGATAAAAACTGCCAGACCGCCAAGCAGTCCGAAAATGATCTGAATTTTCTCGTTCATGTTAATTCCTCTCTCAATTTACCCTGTGTTTGTTAACATCTTTTAAACTTACTTCTTACAATGATGTCTTCCCTTTCAGCTCATTTTCTATTTTATCTGTGGTCTATGCAATCCCAATCAAATCTATGTTAAGTTTAGGTTAAATCTTATTTTTTTTAAACAACGTATTTTCAAGGATTTTCAGCATTTCGTGTCGCTAACGTGTCACTAACGGTTAGTTTTAATTCAACTTTAAAAAACCAAATCTGCCACAATTCGTTGTATCTATTTCACACGAAGTTTCTGTCCCACGTAAATTAAATTCGGGTTGAATAGCTTCTCAACTATCCGTTTATCTAAACTGAATAGCTTCAATTCTTAATGCCTGACCAACTGTACCAAGTGTAGAGACACCATCAGCTTTTGTCCAATCCGTCCAGCCTGAATTCTGAACATGGACACGATATTGGAAATCGCCATTAAAGCACAGACATTCAATTCGCTTGTTCTGTCCTACAGTTCCGATTACGGTATCTTTTGCAACTACGCCGTAGTCTTTCCAACCGATTCCCTCGATATGAGCTTTCACACCAATCCGTTTATCACCCGGATTGATTTTTAATGCTTCCAGACGGAGATTGTGACCGGTAATACCAATTACAGTTTCTGCCGCGCGATCTCCAAGCCATCCTCTATTCTGGACATGCGGATCAACCGCGAACATAGCTTTCTTGATTTCAATCGCCTCGATCTGAAGACCTTTTCCTTGCGTGCCAGCCCATTCACCATTGCTCATCCAGTCTGACCAGCCGATATTCTTCTGCTGAACTCTGTACAGATAGCAGGCGTCCTTGCCGGTAATCTTGATGGATTCAATACGCTTGTTCTGACCTGTTGTTCCAAGGATTGTATCTTTTGTGATATTCTTGTACTCTCTATTACCAATATCTTTGATATGGACTGTTACATCTGTTTCTCCAACCGGAATCATTCTGAATGCTTCAATTCGACGATTCTGACCAGTAGATCCAGCCATCTTACCGTCAGACTGCCAGTTGCACCAACCAATATCTCTTGCATGAACCTGATATGATACGGATCCGAATGCATCTTCCTTATCCTGGAACGTACCACCGGACTTAATAGCTCCATCGATCTGATCAGTTGACGCTACTGGAGCAATAGCAGAGATACCAAATGCACTAAGGATTCCTCTTGCCAACTCATCTGTCCGATTGTTAAATTTGCTCAAATCGCCGAAGTTTGTAATAAAACCGTTTTCCAGCAAACGATAGTTATATCCTCTGTAAGCCGAACGATTTACATTGGCAAGATCGTTTCTTCCTACGATTTTATTTGCACGTCCCGGAAAGAAATTACCAATAAAATTCGAAAGAGCTGTGTCATACTGGTCTGGATTATATCCCTCTTTAATGATTACATGACCACCATTTGCAGATGCTGATGCACTGTCCATGTGCAGTTCCAAAATCTGATAATCCTTCGGAATATTTAAACTCATGATTCCATTGTCTGCATACCAGTTCCGGTTTGTATCTGCTACAGTTACATTACTTCCACCGAGTGCGGCCAGTCTTGCCGCGAGGTATCTTACTCTCTCTGCCTCCGTATATCCATAACCTACGGCTCCACAATCACCTGCACCGTGACCAGCTATAACAAATAAATGTGCCATAATATTCTACTCCTTTCAAAAAAGAGGACAATTACTCGCCCTCCATGATTATTCTTTGTATTTGCTTCTGTTCCAGATTTCCGTGATCCGTTCCCAGCCTCCGGTGCTTACCAAATACACAATAAATGCTGCCAGAAACGAAGCAAATACATAATACCATTCAATTACAATCTTGTAGCAGACACATAGAACTACCACTGCCGTCGGTGTCAGGATTAGCGCTACCCCAAGCGCCACCACATTGGTCTGGATCTTTTTCAGTATCGGCATTTCCTTTATCACCTGTACAACTACGCTCACAAGGAATGCTAAAATTCCGATTCCACCAAGTGCATAGGTAATATACTGCATCAACATTTCCGTATTCATAATCGTTACTCTCCTTTTTGTTTTAGATGTAATTCTTCTATTTCCTGTTTCATTTTTGTGATCATGCCATTCCCGCCAAGCCGATGATATGCTTCATACATCTCACAGAAATTTTCATAAGCATAGCTCGGTATCTTACCAAGCTTCATATATTTCCCGTGATATTCAATTAACTGTACCCTAAGAAGTAACATTGTACCGGCGCTGTTTGCATCCCTTTTTTTACGTTCTTCCGCAATCCGTTCATCACGCTCTTTTGCGTCCTGCACCTGTTTCTTTTTTTGCTCCTGCAAGAGCCAGACAATATATCCCAATAAGATTGGAAGCGCAATGATATATGTCTGCATCAATACGTCTTTCACCGCTTTTTCTCTCTTTCAATTTAATTTCTTATGATTTTACCGGCTTTGCTGTTCCGGTATAAGATATCGGATAATCGTAAGGGTAATCATACGGATAATCAACCGTTTCCTGGATCTGTACAGAAATCGTAAATTTTTCCCCGGTCGCAACCGTATTTTTACTTAATTTCACATCTGTAATTTTAAGCATTAAACCACCTCTACTTCTATCCTTGCCTTCCTGGTTGAATCCGCAACCGCATACGTCACTTCCAGTGTGTGTGTTCCCTTTTCCTTTGGAGCAATCTTGCAATCCAAATAATGATCGTTGATGTCGCATTCACCTTGCGCTACAACATCTGTCGTATAGCGCGCCAGCGAATAAGATGCTGATAAGATTGTAAACGGTTCATCATTTGGACTTCTTACCAGTAGCTTTACATGCTTGTCCTCTCCCAGGATAAATCTTATTTTATTCACAGCAACACCCCCTCTCATGTATCGGATAAACTACTTCTACGTAAAATAAATCAGGAAGAGTTGCAACTTGGTACTGCTCTTCCATTACTTCCACCAGATAATCTTCCGGAATTATATGTGTCTCATACTCTTCCGGAACTACTTCTACCATGTAATCCAATGGAACTAATTTTACACATAAGGTTGCCGGATCCACGATCAGAAGCATCTTCGTGCAGTATGCAATATTGCCTGCATCATTTTCTGCCGTCAGCTCCACCACATACATTCCATCTAAATCATAAGGGACCGTGACATTCCACCAGTCCCCTTCAGCTCTTTCGAATATTACTTCTTTTCCATCTATCTTACCGCTTACCTTTACTACCATAGGCGCACCGCCTAGTCAGTAATCTCGACTGCAATAATGAATGTCTTTCCGCAGTCTACTGGATTCGGAGTAAGAGTCGCTGACTTAATCACCGGAGCTGACGTATCGACAGTAACCTTACGCGTGACTGTAGTCGTCTTTCCAGCTTTGTCTTTAGCTACGATTGTGATGGTGTTTGCACCCTCAACAAGAGTCACATCCTTAGTAAATGTTCCGTCTGTTCCGACCGTTACAGTTACTCCACTTACCGTTACTGTAACTGGCTTAGATGATACGTCATCTGTTTTACCACTTACCGTTACCGTCTTCTTGTTGGTTATAAGGTCATTTGATGGAGCTGTGATCTGCAGTGTCGGAGGCACTGTATCAACTGTAAATGTTGCTGTCTTAGCTGCAGCTGCATTACCATCGTTGTCAGATGCCTTGACCGAAATCGTATGCGATCCATCTTTTAACGTCGGTGATGTGCATGTGCACTTATATCCACCGTCAATAGCAGTCTTTGTTACAGTCGATACAGCTGTACCATCAACTGTGACTACGATTGTTCCCGCATTTACTCCGGAGTCTGTATCTTTTACCTGGAATTCGATAGTCGGAGTTGTATTTGTGATATAAGCTCCTGCAGATGGAGACGTGATCGTGATAGTCGGTGCTGTCTTTTCTTTTACACGGAGTTTAAGTGATTCGCCGAGAGTAGCATGACTCTGATCTACCGTGGTAGTATTGCCGGCCTCATCTGTAGCCTTTACCGTTCCGCCAAGAACATGATTCGGCTGATTGTAGCTCGACTTACTTGGAGCTGTAACCGTAGCTTCCCATTTCCCGGAGGTCGAATTATAGGTCAGATTGTAAGTCTAACCTTCGAATATATATTGAGCTGTTTTTACTGCCATCTACGCTTCACCTCTACTGCTGTTCTGTTACTAAATCTTCCGCCCCTGAATCAATCAGGAGCTCTTTTACCTTGTCCTTTAAAAGTCTCGGTACCTGTGAATAAGTTTTCTTTCCTAACATAATCTGCTGTGCCCATAACATTGCCATCATTTCTTTTCCTCCTGAAATTTGTAATAATATGAATAAAATAGTTAATAAGATTATCGTTTTACTGATATACTGTCTCAGACATTTCCAAAATGCATCCTTCGAGCATTTCATTTTTCTCTTCTGCTTTTTCAACTCTTGTCTGCAAGTCCGCATTTTTTTCTTCCGCCTCTTTAAGTCTTGCCTCCAGTGTTGCTATTCGGCTGTCCGGATCTTCTCCTTCCTGGTACATCATTACACCAAGAATACCGGCTGTGTACTTCACGATTGCATCAAGCTTCGTGTAATTTTCATACACAACGGTATCTGCATCCCGTTCACTTACGGACATTCTCTTGGTTGCCACTGCATCAGAGAACAATGTTTTCAGCTGTTCTTCTTCCGCCGAAATCGTCTTGATCAGAAGTGCGCCATCCGTCTGTTCAGTGACCTGCTGGATCTGCAGTTCCTGGCCATCATTGAATGTGATTTTCATTTTTCTGTTTGCCCCTTTCTTCTTTTTAGAGGGATTCTGAACTAAATAGCAATTTGGTAAATGCAAATAATAATATTGCAACCATAAACAATAAACTGATTTCTATCGTAGAACGAGGAACCAAAAATAACTACAATTACACAAAATATTCCAACGGCGACATGGTTATGTGGAGTAAATATACTTGGAATACCAATCTTGCAACCAGTTGGTATAACTGGTATTTTGCTTCTAGTGCTGCGGTTGGTTTTCCAGTAGCATTCAAGGAAGCGCCTTTAATTATAGTATCTCCGGCAAAGACTAACGAACTGTATGGTCTTGGAGTTACCGAAGTGACTACAACCGGGTACAAGCTTACAGCATACAGTCCAAAGCAAGGAATGTGTTATGTACAAGCTGATATGCTT